>NZ_PDJB01000001.1:0-102500 GCF_002563895.1 Pseudomonas lurida
GGCCGAAGCGATGAGCAAGGCGCTGAAAAAAGCCGGCTTTACCTTCGTCGGGCCGACCATTTGCTACGCCTTCATGCAGGCCTCGGGCATGGTCATGGACCACACTCAGGACTGCGACCGTTACGCGGACTTGGTCAACGCCGGTTAGAATGCCGGCTTTGCGCACCACACACGATCAGGAGTGACCTGTGGAAAAGTTTAAAGGCGCCTTGCTGGTAGGTGCTCTCCGGCTGTTTGCCCTGCTGCCTTGGCGCGCTGTCCAGGCGGTAGGCACGGCCATCGGCTGGATCATGTGGAAAACCCCCAACCGTTCCCGCGACACCGTGCGGATCAACCTCTCCAAGTGCTTCCCGGAATGGACCCCATGAGCGCGAAGCGCTGGTCGGCCGCAGCCTGATGGACATCGGCAAGTCCCTGACCGAAAGCGCCTGCGCCTGGATCGGCCGGCCCAGCGCTCCATCGACCTGGTGCGTGAAGTCGAAGGCCTGGAAGTGCTGCACGAAGCCCTCGCCTCAGGCAAAGGCGTGGTTGGCATCACCAGCCACCTGGGCAACTGGGAAGTGCTGAACCACTTCTATTGCAGCCAGTGCAAACCGATCATTTTCTACCGTCCGCCCAAGCTCAAGGCGGTGGATGAGTTGCTGCGAAAACAGCGCGTGCAGTTGGGCAACCGCGTAGCGGCGTCTACCAAGGAAGGCATCCTCAGTGTGATCAAGGAAGTGCGCAAAGGCGGCCAAGTGGGTATTCCCGCCGACCCGGAACCGGCTGAATCCGCCGGGATCTTCGTGCCGTTCTTCGCCACCCAGGCGCTCACCAGCAAGTTTGTGCCGAACATGCTCGCCGGCCACAAAGCCGTGGGTGTGTTCCTGCATGCCCTGCGGCTGCCGGATGGCTCGGGTTATAAAGTGATCCTGGAAGCGGCACCGGAAGACATGTACAGCACTGACACCGCTACGTCCTGCGCGGCGATGAGCAAGGTGGTGGAGCGGTATGTCGGTGCGTACCCGAGCCAGTACATGTGGAGCATGAAGCGCTTCAAGAAGCGCCCGCCGGGCGAGGCGCGGTGGTACTGAGCCACCCCTGACTCAAGACCCATGCAGATCTAATGTGGGAGCTGGCTCAAGGTTGGCGATCGAGTTCTTCAGGAACACCGCCATCTCTTTCTCGGCCTGCTTGTCGCCATGGGCTTGTGCCGCTTCGATGCCCTTCTCCCAGGCTTGTCGGGCTGCCGCGCTATCGCCTTGAGCGTGGTGCGCCTTACCCAACAGCTTCCACGCCGCCGAATACTTCGGATCGAACTCGACGCATTTCTGCAGATGCTCCGCTGCCTTGCTGTTGTCCTTCGCGTCCAGGTAACCCTTGCCCAAACCAAAACGCAGCAGCGCGTTATCCACACCCTTGGCGAGCATTTTCTCCAGTGACTCAAGCATACAGAACCCCCTTGTAGGCGCCGGGGGGACGCCTATTCCTTGCCGGCGACGGCGTCAGAAAAAACTCAGCCCCACGTGGAACAATTTCTCCACGTCGCGAATATGTTTCTTGTCCACCAGGAACAGGATCACATGGTCACCCGTGGCGATCACCGTATCGTCGTGGGCAATGATCACCTCTTCGTCACGAATGATCGCGCCATGGTGGTGCCTGGCGGCAAGCCGATATCGCGGATGGCCTTGCCGATCACCTTGCTCGACTTCGAGTCGCCGTGGGCAATCGCTTCGATGGCTTCCGCCGCGCCGCGCCGCAGGGAATGCACGCTGACGATATCGCCGCGGCGCACGTGGGCGAGCAAGGTGCCGATGGTGGCCAACTGCGGGCTGATGGCGATGTCGATATCGCCGCCCTGGATCAAGTCCACATAGGCCGGGTTATTGATGATGGTCATCACTTTCTTCGCGCCCAAGCGCTTGGCCAGCAACGACGACATGATGTTGGCTTCGTCATCGTTGGTCAGCGCGAGGAAGATATCGGCGTCGGCGATGTTTTCTTCCATCAGCAGGTCGCGGTCCGAGGCACTGCCTTGCAGTACGACAGTGCTGTCCAAGGTGTCAGACAAATGCCGGCAACGAGCCGGGCTCATCTCGATGATCTTTACCTGGTAGCGGCTTTCGATGGCTTCGGCCAAACGCTCGCCGATCTGCCCGCCACCCCGCGATGACGAATGCGTTTGTAGGTCTCGTCGAGGCGGCGCATTTCACTCATGACGGCGCGAATATTCGCCTTGGCCGCGATGAAAAACACTTCGTCGTCAGCCTCGATCACTGTATCGCCCTGGGGCAGGATCGGGCGGTCACGGCGGAAAATTGCGGCTACGCGGGTTTCCACATTGGGCATGTGCTCACGCAACTGGCGCAGTTGCTGGCCCACCAGCGGGCCACCGTAATAAGCCTTCACCGCGACCAATTGCGCCTTGCCACCGGCAAAGTCGATCACCTGCAAGGCGCCTGGGATTTCGATCAGGCGCTTGATGTAATGGGTGACCACTTGTTCAGGGCTGATCAGTACGTCCACCGGAATCGCGTCGTTGTCGAACAGGCCGGCGCGGGTCAGGTAGGCCGCTTCGCGCACACGAGCGATCTTGGTCGGGGTATGGAACAGGGTGTGGGCGACCTGGCAGGCGACCATGTTGGTTTCATCGCTGTTGGTCACGGCGACGAGCATATCGGCATCGTCGGCACCGGCCTGGCGCAGCACCGTCGGAAACGACGCTCGACCCTGTACCGTACGGATATCCAGGCGGTCGCCGAGGTTGCGCAGGCGCTCGGCATCGGTGTCGACCACGGTGATGTCGTTGGCTTCGCTGGCCAAATGTTCGGCCAGCGAAACCGCCGACCTGCCCTGCCCCAAGGATGATGATTTTCATCCGGTCACTCCCTTAAAACCATTCAGCCGCGCGCGGCGGCGATCTTGATCAGTTTGGCGTAGTAGAAGCCATCATGTCCGCCTTCTTGCACGAGCAATTGGCGGCCATGGGGCTGCTTGATGCCAGCCGTGGGTGGCGAGGTCCAGCTCCCGGGCGCCCGCTGGTGCGGGCGAGGAAGGCTTCGATGACCTCGGTGTTCTCGGTGGCAAGGTGGAGCAGGTGGCGTAAAGCAGGATGCCGCCGACTTCCAGGGTCGGCCACAGCGCGTCGAGCAGTTCGCCTTGCAGCACGGCCAGGGCGGCAATGTCGTCGGGTTGGCGGGTGAGTTTGATATCCGGGTGCCGGCGGATCACGCCAGTGGCTGAGCACGGTGCGTCCAGCAGGATGCGCTGGAACGGCTTGCCGTCCCACCATGCGGCAGTGTCGCGCCCATCGGCGGCGATCAGCTCGGCGCTCAAGCCCAGGCGCGCGAGGTTTTCCCGTACGCGCACCAAGCGCTTGGCTTCAAGATCCACAGCCACTACACCGGCCAGGTCTTTTTCGACCTCCAGGATGTGGCACGTCTTACCGCCGGGCGCACAGCAGGCGTCGAGTACGCGCTGGCCGGGAGCCAAGTCGAGCAAGTCGGCGGCCAACTGCGCAGCCTCGTCCTGCACACTGATCCAGCCTTCGGTAAAGGCCCGGCAGGCTGCGCACATCGGCGGCGGCCTCGAGCACGATGCCGTCAGTGCTGTACACGCACGGCGTAGCGTTGATGCCGGCGTCGGTGAGCAATTGCAGGTAGGCATCACGGCCGTGGTGACGCCGGTTGACCCGCAGGATCATCGGCGGATGTGCGTTGTTGGCCGCGCAGATCGCTTCCCATTGCTCGGGCCAGAAGGCTTTCAGGGACTTTTGCAGCCAGCGCGGGTGAGCGGTACGCACTACCGGATCGTGTTCCAGCTCGGCCAGCAGCGCATCGCTCTCGCGCTGGGCACGGCGCAGCACGGCATTGAGCAAGGCCTTGGCCCAGGGCTTTTTCAGTTTGTCGGCACAACCGACGGTTTCACCGATGGCAGCGTGGGCCGGCACGCGGGTGTAGAGCAACTGATAGAGGCCCACCAGCAACAGTGCCTCGACGTCCGCGTCCGCGCCCTTGAACGGCTTTTGCAGCAGCTTGGCCGCTAGCGCAGACAAACGTGGTTGCCAACGGGCGGTGCCAAAGGCCAGGTCCTGGGTGAAACCGCGGTCGCGATCCTCGACTTTATCCAGCTGTGTCGGCAGTGAGCTGTTAAGCGAGGCCTTGCCGTTGAGGACAGCGGCGAGAGCCTTGGCGGCGGCCAGACGTGGGTTCATTGAGCGGCCACCCCAAGGATCGTGCCCAGGGCAAATTTCTCACGACGGCTGTTGAACAAATCGCTGAAGTTCAGAGCCTTGCCGCCGGGCAATTGCAGACGAGTCAGGCACAGTGCCTGTTCACCGCAAGCCACCACCAGGCCATCTTTGCTGGCGCCGATGATTTCCCCTGGGGCGCCTTTGCCATCGGCCAACGTCGCGGCGAGTACCTTCAAGGCTTCGCCGTCGAGGCTGCTGTGGCAGATCGGCCACGGGTTGAACGCACGCACCAGGCGTTCCAACTCCACGGCGGGACGGCTCCAGTCGATGCGCGCTTCGTCTTTGTTCAGCTTATGGGCGTAGGTAGCCAGGCTGTCGTCCTGGACTTCACCTTGCAGGGTGCCGGCCGCAAGGCCGGTGATGGCCTGGATCACCGCGGGCGGGCCCAGTTCAGCCAGACGGTCGTGCAGGCTGCCGCCGGTGTCTTCGGCGGTGATAGGCGTGGTGACCTTGAGCAGCATCGGGCCGGTGTCCAGGCCCGCCTCCATGCGCATCACGGTCACGCCGCTCTCGCCGTCGCCCGCTTCCACGGCGCGCTGGATCGGCGCAGCACCGCGCCAGCGTGGCAACAGCGAAGCATGACTGTTGATGCAGCCCAGCCGCGGAATATCCAGCACCGCCTGGGGCAGGATCAGGCCGTAGGCCACCACCACCAGCAAGTCCGGTTGCAGCGCGGCCAATTCAGCCTGGGCTTCTGCGTTACGCAGGGTCGGCGGCTGCAGTACGGGAATAGTGTGCTCCAGCGCCAACTGTTTGACCGGGCTCGGCATCAGTTTTTGCCCGCGACCGGCCGGGCGATCCGGCTGGGTGTACACCGCGACGATGTCATGAGGGCTGGCAAGCAGCGCCTTGAGGTGTTCGGCGGCAAATTCGGGGGTACCGGCAAAAACAATGCGCAGTGGCTCGGTCATGGGAGGTCTCGGTTAAAAGCAGTCACAAAAGAAAAAGGCTTGCCGCAGCAAGCCTTTGGAAGAAGGGCATCAAGCTTGCTGGCGATGCTTTTTTTCCAGCTTCTTCTTAATCCGGTCGCGCTTGAGCGTGGACAGGTAATCGACAAACAGCTTGCCATTGAGGTGGTCGCATTCGTGCTGGATGCACACTGCCAACAGGCCTTCGGCAATCAGCTCGAACGGCTTGCCGTCGCGGTCCAGGGCCTTGATCTTCACGCGCAGCGGGCGCTCGACGTTCTCGTAGAACTCCGGCACCGACAGGCAACCTTCCTGGTATTCGCCCATCTCGTCGGTCAGCGGTTCGAACTCGGGGTTGATGTACACCATCGGTTCGCTGCGGTCTTCCGACAGGTCCATGACCACGATGCGCTGATGCACGTTGACCTGGGTCGCGGCGAGGCCGATGCCCGGGGCTTCATACATTGTTTCAAACATGTCATCGACCAACTGACGAACCTTGTCGTCCACTACGGCCACCGGTTTGGCGATCGTGCGCAGGCGCGAGTCGGGGAATTCGAGGATGTTCAAAATAGCCATAAGCGTAATTGCTGCACATGTGAGGTAGAGGCAAATCGGCGTTGGGATGGACCCAGACAGCCGGTGTGAAGCGCCCCGAAGCCGCGAAGGCTCTGGCATTTCACGCGAACGCACATAATAAAGGAGATTGACCCCATGAGGAAATCGCTACTCGTCTTGCTGCTGTGGGCCCCGTTCGCGATGGCCCTGCTGCCGCAGCCCGTCCAGCGACTGGATCAGCCGACGCAACACGCTATCCAGCGGTTTTTACTGCATAACCGCCTGCTTGATTCGCCCCAGGATCTGGACAACGCCCCGTACATTGTCGCCGCCGATGCAGGACGCGTGCTGGGTGCCAATGGCGAGCGGGTGCATGCCCGAGGCAACTTGGACCCTTCCCAGCCCGATTACGCAATCTTCCGACGGGGTAAGGTCTACACCGACCCCCACACCCAGGAACTGCTGGGCATCAATGCCGACGACATTGGCACTGCGCGATTTGTCGTGGCCGGTGACCTGACGACCCTGGCCGTACAGCGGATCACCCAGGAGGTACGTCCCGGCGACCGCCTGCTGCGCGTGCAGTCTCCCGTCGACCCGACGACCTTTGGAGACACGCCGGCAGCGGCTTTTGTCGAAGGGCAAATCATCGATATCCCCAAAGGCGTCACTCAGATCGGCGTACTCGATGCAGTCACCCTGAACAAAGGCCGTCGCGACGGCCTGGTCGAAGGCCAACGCCTCAGTGTGATCAAGACTGGCGCTACCGTGCGCGACATCTTCACCGCAGCCCCGGTGAAGCTTCCCGATGAACACGCCGGCGTCCTACTGGTGTTTCGCACCTACGAAAAGCTCAGTTACGCCCTTGTGCTCAGTGCCTCACGACCGTTGGCGGTGATGGACCGATTCGAGACTGCCCACCAAACACAATAAATAGCCTGCTAAATAAGTTACCAACAGAGTTATCCACAGCTTGTTCCGGTCAAGGATGATCAAATGAATCCGATAAACTGTCATGAAATATCCCCGTCAGAACTGGAAGCCCGACTACGCTTGCACAGGCTGCCGGAACTGGGTCCCAAGCGCTTTCGCTTGCTGATCGAAGCGTTCGGCTCTGCATCCAAGGCTCTCAGTGCACCCGCCAGTGCCTGGCGTTCACTGGGTGTGCCGGCCATCAGTGCCGACGCCCGTCGCAGCCATGAAGTCCGCGAGGGTGCCCGTTCGGCATTGGCCTGGCTGGCGTGCCCGGGCCAGCATTTGCTGATGTGGGACCAGCCGGAGTACCCCGCGCTGCTCGCCCAGATTGATGACGCGCCACCGCTGTTATTCGTCGCCGGTGACCCCCTGATCCTGGAAAAACCGCAACTGGCGATGGTGGGGAGCCGCCGCGCAACCCGTCCTGGCATGGACACGGCGGCCGCGTTTTCCCGCAGCCTGGCGAGTGCCGGTTTTGTCATCACCAGCGGCCTGGCCTTAGGCATCGACGGCGCAGCTCATCAAGCCGCATTGGACGTGGGCGGCCAGACAATCGGGGTACTCGGCACCGGGCTGGAAAATTTTTATCCACAGCGTCACACACGCCTGGCGGCGGCGATGATTGACCAAGGCAGTGCCGTGGTTTCCGAGTTTCCCCTGGACGCACCGCCCCAGGCCGGCAACTTCCCCAGGCGTAACCGCATCATCAGCGGGTTGTCCCTGGGCGTACTGGTGGTGGAAGCCAGCATGGCCAGTGGTTCGCTGATCACCGCGAAACTGGCGGCCGAGCAAGGCCGCGAGGTGTATGCCATTCCGGGGTCCATTCATCATCCCGGCGCCAAGGGCTGTCACCAGTTGATCCGTGACGGTGCGGTACTGGTGGAAACCATCGAGCACATTCTTGAAGGTTTGCGTGGCTGGCAGGCGCTGTCCCGACCGACGCCGATGCCTGTCGTGCATCCGCTGGTGGCGCTGCTGCACGCGGCGCCCCACACCAGTGAAGGCCTGGCGATTGCCAGCGGGCGGCCGCTGTCCCAGGTGTTGGCGACCCTGACCGAGCTTGAACTCGAAGGCCAGGTCATCTGCGAAAGCGGGCGCTGGCTTGCGCGCTGCTAGGTTTTGTAACGAAGATCGGTAAACTGCGCAGAGCTTTAGTCTGGAGAGTGAACCATGGTCAACCGGTGGCGTGTGCTGGAAACCGCACGAGAAATTCGCGCAGGCGCGGTGATTGCCTACCCAACCGAGGCAGTTTGGGGCTTGGGCTGCGACCCGTGGAACGAAGAAGCAGTGGACCGTTTGCTCGCCATCAAGAACCGTTCGGTGGACAAGGGCCTGATCCTGGTGGCGGACAACATCCGTCAGTTCGACTTCCTGTTCGAAGATTTCCCGCAGGATTGGATCGACCGCATGGCCAGCACCTGGCCGGGCCCGAACACCTGGCTGGTGCCTCATCAGGACATGCTGCCGGAATGGGTAACGGGTGTTCACGACACCGTGGCGCTGCGGGTAACCGATCATCCACTGGTGCGCGACTTGTGCTCGCTGGTGGGGCCGTTGATTTCCACGTCGGCCAACCCCCAGGGACGTCCGGCGGCGCGCTCGCGGATTCGCGTGGAGCAATACTTCCGTGGCCAGGTAGACCTGGTATTGGGTGGCGCCCTGGGTGGGCGCAAGAACCCGAGCCTGATTCGCGATCTGGTGACGGGCGAGGTGGTGCGGCCTTCCTGAGGCCGAGGCGCGGCCATCGCGGGCAAGCCCGGCGCCCATACTTGATCCGTGTTCGTCATGACAACGCGGTCAAATGTGGGCGCCGGGCCTGCCCGCGATGAGGCGTTTACAGGCTCCAGATATCGATTGTCCTACGGCAACAGAATGGTCGACCCTGTCGTGCGCCGCCCGGACAACTCGGTCTGTGCCTTCGCCGCATCCGCCAGTGAATAGCGCTGGTTGATATCAATGCGCACCTTACCGCTCTTGATCATCGAGAACAGGTCATCCGCCATTGCCTGCAGGTTCTGCGGGTTATTGGCGTAGGTCGCCAACGTCGGCCGGGTGACGTACAGCGAGCCTTTGGCCGCCAGAATCCCCAGGTTCACCCCGTCCACCGCACCCGACGCATTACCGAAACTCACCACCAGCCCCCGCGGCGCGACGCTGTCCAGTGACGTCAGCCAGGTGTCCTTGCCAACGCCGTCGTACACCACCGGGACTTTTTTGCCGTCGGTCAATTCCAGCACGCGCTGTGCGACATCTTCCTTGCTGTAGTCGATGGTTTCCCAGGCTCCTAAGGATTTGGCCAACGCGGCTTTTTCCGGCGAGCTGACGGTACCGATCAGCTTGACGCCCAGCGCCTTGGCCCATTGACAGGCCAGGGAGCCTACGCCGCCTGCGGCGGCATGGAACAGGATGGTTTCGCCGCCTTTCAGTTCGTAGGTCTGGCGCAACAGGTACTGCACGGTCAGGCCCTTGAGCATGGCGCCGGCGGCTTGTTCGTAGCTGATCTCATCCGGCAGGTGCACCAGGTTGGCGGCGGGCAACACGTGCAGCTGGCTATAGGCACCCAGCGGGCCGCTGCCATAGGCCACGCGGTCGCCGACCTTGAATTGGGTGACTTCGCTGCCGACGGCGTCGACCACACCGGCGCCTTCTGCGCCCAACCCCGATGGCAACGCGGGCGGCGCGTACAGGCCACTGCGGAAATAGGTGTCGATGAAGTTCAGGCCGATCGCCTCGTTACGCACACGCACCTGCTGCGGGCCCGGCTCCGCCGGCGTGTAGTCCACATACTCAAGCACTTCGGGGCCGCCATGGGCGCTGAACTGGATACGTTTTGCCATCTGCCTTCTCCTTGGGTCGAATTCGCGTAGCCCACTATCCCACTCCTAAGCTTGATCTTCGTCAACTGCGGCGCAATGGGGTGCAGTGGTATCCTGTGCGCCCATTTGCCGCCGACGCCCAATGGCCTCGCGTAGCTTTGCCCGATTCAAGGTGATGCCATGACTACCCGCACCGAGGCTGTAAAGGCCTACCTGCTAGACCTGCAAGACCGCATTTGCAGCGCCCTGGAAACCTTCGAGACGGACACTCGCTTTATCGAAGACGCCTGGACCCGGCCTGCCGGCGGCGGTGGTCGCACCCGTGTAATCGAGAACGGTTCGGTGATCGAAAAAGGCGGCGTTAACTTTTCCCACGTGTTTGGTAGCGGCCTGCCACCGTCCGCCAGCGCGCATCGACCTGAACTGGCCGGTCGAGGCTTTGAAGCCCTGGGCGTGTCGCTGGTGATCCATCCGCATAACCCACATGTGCCGACTTCCCACGCCAACGTGCGGTTTTTCATCGCCGAGAAAGAGGGTGAAGAACCGGTATGGTGGTTCGGTGGTGGCTTCGACCTCACGCCTTACTACGGCAACGAAGAAGACTGCGTCCACTGGCACCGCGTGGCCGAGCAGGCCTGTGCGCCGTTCGGTCCGGATGTGTATTCGCGCTACAAGGCGTGGTGTGACACCTACTTCCATATCAAGCACCGCAACGAACCGCGCGGTATCGGCGGCCTGTTCTTCGATGACTTGAACGAGTGGGGCTTCGACACCTGCTTCGCCTTCATCCGGGCCATCGGCGACGCTTACATCGACGCCTACTTGCCGATCGTGCAGCGCCGCAAGGCTCTCGCCTACACCGAGCAACAGCGCGAATTCCAGGAATTCCGTCGCGGTCGCTACGTTGAATTCAACCTGGTCTATGACCGTGGCACCCTGTTCGGCTTGCAGTCGGGTGGGCGCACCGAGTCGATCCTGATGTCGCTGCCGCCGCAAGTGCGCTGGAACTACGACTGGAAGGCCCAGCCCGGCAGCGAAGAGGCGCGTCTTACCGACTACTTCCTGCAAGACCGCGACTGGCTCGGCATCGCCGCGCCCAAGGCGGCTGTCTGATGGATCGTTACGTCGTCTTCGGCAACCCCATCGGCCACAGCAAGTCGCCGCTGATCCACCGGATGTTCGCCGAGCAAACGGGCGAGCAACTGGACTACAGCACCTTGCTGGCACCGCTGGAGGATTTCACCGGCTGTGCCCGTGAGTTTTTTCAACACGGCCGTGGCGCGAACGTCACGGTGCCGTTCAAGGAAGACGCCTACCGCCTGGCCAACACCCTGACCGAACGCGCCCAACGTGCGGGCGCGGTGAACACCCTGAGCAGGCTGGCCGACGGTAGGCTGCTGGGTGATAACACCGACGGCGCCGGCCTGGTGCGTGATCTCACGGTCAATGCCGGGCTGAAACTGCAGGGCCAGCGCATCCTGCTACTGGGTGCCGGCGGTGCGGTACGTGGCGCGCTGGAGCCGCTGCTGGCCGAGCAACCGGCCTCGCTGATCATCGCCAACCGCACCGTAGAAAAAGCCGAGTTGCTCGCCGAGTTGTTCGACGACCTGGGCCCGGTGTCTGCCAGCGGTTTCGACTGGCTGCGTGAGCCGGTGGACGTGATCATCAACGCCACGTCCGCAAGCTTGTCAGGCGATGTACCGCCGATTGCCGGCAGCCTGATCGATCCGGGCAAGACCTTTTGCTACGACATGATGTACGCCAAGGAGCCGACCGCGTTCTGCCGCTGGGCGACCGAACAGGGCGCGTCCGTGGCCATGGATGGCTTGGGCATGTTGGTGGAACAGGCGGCGGAAGCGTTCTTCCTGTGGCGCGGCGTGCGCCCGGATTCGGCGCCGGTGCTGGCCGAGTTGCGCCGGCAGTTGGCCTGACGCTATCTGACGTGGGCACGGCACTGTGGGAGCACGCAAGCCAGCGCCCACAGTTCAATGGTGTTTAGTCTTCGAACTGGATGGGGCACTTGTCGGCCCCTTCCAGTTTCCTCAACTCCTCCACCACCTGCGGCCTGGCCCTGCGCAACGTCAGGCTGCGTCCCAAGCCCTTCAGGCGCCGCGCTTCCTGATGCAGCATCTCCACCCCGGAATAGTCGATAAAGTTAATCTGCTGCGCCTCGATCACCACCCGTTCGCCCTGCAAACGTTGCAGGCGTACTTGCAGGTAATGGCTGGCGCCGAAAAAGATCGAGCCACCCACCCGCAGCACATCTTCGTCTCCCTCACGCCACTGCTGCACCCGGGGTTGCGAGGTGCGCTTGAGGTAGAAAAACAGTGACGCCAGCACCCCGGCATAAATTGCCGTCTGCAGCTCCAGCAGCAAGGTGGCCACGCACGTCAGGCCCATCACCACAAACTCGGCGCGGCTGACACGGAACAACGCACGAATGCCGCGATGGTCCACCAGGCCCCAGCAAATCAGCAGGATGCTCGCGGCCATGCTCGGGATCGGGATGTGTGCGATCAGCGCCGCCCCAAACACCGCGAACACCGCCACCCACAGCGCGGAAAACACGCCGGCCAATGGCGAGCAGGCGCCGGCCTCATAGCTGAGGCCGGAGCGAGTAAAGGACCCGGCTGACAAGTAGCCGGAGAAAAATCCGCCAACGATATTGGATAAACCCTGCGCGCGTACTTCTTGGTTGGCATCGAGCAATTGCTGTGAACGGGCCGACAGCGAGCGGGCGATCGACAGGCTGGTGACCAGCCCGAGCATGCCCACTGCCACGGCGCTGGGCAGCAGGCGAAGAATCATGTCCAGGTCCATCGGCAAGGGGCTGAACGGCGGCAGTTTGCCAACAAATGAACTGACCCGCGCCACATGCCCGAACATTGCCGGCCACACCCATGCGACCACGCTGCCCAGTGCCAGTGCAATCAACAGCGTTGGCCAGCGGGGTACCAGGTACTTGAGTAGCGCGCCCACCAGCAACGTGCCCAGCCCAAGGGCGAGGGACGCATGGTCCCATTCGCCGCTGTGGTGGATCAGTGCCAGCAGGCTATTGATCGCCGTAGCCTGGCTGGGTAAATCCAAACCCAGCAGGTTGGGCAACTGCCCCAGGGCAATCACCACGGCGGCACCCAGGGTGAAACCGAGCACCACCGAGTGAGAGACAAAATTCACCAGCGCGCCAAAGCGCAGCATGCCCAGCAGCCACTGGAAAACGCCGGCGAGGAAGGTGAGCAGCAGGATCAGGGTGATGTAGTCCTGGGACCCCGGCACGGCCAGGGGGCTGACACTGGCGTAAAGCACGATGGAAATGGCCGCCGTGGGGCCGCAGATCAGGTGCCAGGATGATCCCCAGAGGCAAGCGATCAGGACCGGGATAATCGCGGCATACAAGCCGTATTCGGGAGGCAGGCCGGCAATCAGTGCGTAGGCGATCGACTGCGGCAGGGCGAGCACGGCGCCGCTCAGGCCGACCAGTGCGTCACGGCCGACGCTGGCACGGGTCTGGCGCGGCAGCCAGGCGAGGAACGGAAAGAGTGATTGGCGGTTGGGCCGGGGCATCGCAGACTCGGGTCGGAAAAGGTGTGAGGCAGAGTATCAGTACACGCAAGCCCCTGTGGGCGCTGGCTTGCCTGCGATACTGGCACCTCGGTGTTACCGGAACACCACAGTGATGCTATCGCAGGCAAGCCAGCGTCCACCGGAGTGGCGGCGGCCGTCAGAGTTTGGCTTTTACAGCGGCCAGCGCACCCTTGCCATCCACGGTTTTCACGCCGTCCAGCCACTTGTCCAACACTGCCGGATTCGCCTTTAGCCACGCCTTGGCCGCATCGGCGTTGCTGACCTTTTTATTGGCCACCTCGGCCATGATGCTGTTCTCCATCTCCTGGGTAAAACTCAGGTTGGTCAGCAATTTTCCGACATTTGGGCAGGCCTGCGCATAGCCCTTGCGGGTCAAGGTATACACGCTGCCGGTGTCACCAAAGTATTTCTCGCCGCCCTTGAGGTAATGCATTTTCAATTGCACGTTCATCGGGTGCGGCGTCCAGCCGAGGAAGGTCACGAATTTCTGCTTCTTCACCGCTCGCGACACTTCGGCCAGCATCGCCTGTTCGCTGGACTCGATCAGCTTCCATTGGCCGAGGTCGAAGTCGTTTTTCTTGATGATCTCTTGCAACGAGATATTCGCCGGCGCGCCGGAGCCAATGCCGTAGATCTTCTTGTCGAACTTGTCGGCAAACGTGTTCAGGTCAGCAAAGTCATGCACACCGGCGTCCCACACGTAGTCGGGCACGGCGAGGGTGAACTCGGTGCCGTCGAGGTTTTTCGCCAGTTGCACCACATCGCCATTGGCCACGAACTTGTCGTAGAAGCCCTGCTGTGCCGGCATCCAGTTGCCCAGGAACACATCCACCTGGCCATCCTTGAGCCCGCCGAAGGTGATCGGCACCGCGAGGGTGTCGACCTTGGCCTTGTAGCCCATGCCCGTCAGCAGGAAACCGGTGATGGCATTGGTGGCCGCGATATCGCTCCAGCCTGGATCGGCCATCTTTACCGTTTCGCAGCTGGTATCCGCGTACACGTTGACGCTGCTCAGCGCCAGGATGCCCAATACCACAGTCAACTTTTGCATGGCCTTCCCTCTGTCTATTTATGGGTGTTGGCAGGGTTGTGGATAACGTGCCTTGCGCTCCAGGTCGTCGAGATCGATATGGTTGCGCATGTATTGCTGACTGGCGTCCACCAGTGGCTGGTGATCCCAGCTCTTCAGCTTGCCCTGGGTCAGTGCTTCAAACACCAGGCGACGGCGACGTTGGCTGGCGAGCACCTGTTGGTGGATCGCCGGGATGTCCCATTTGGCCCGCGCCTCGTCCAGGAAAGCTGCAAACAGCGCCTGATGCTGCGGCGACTGGCTGAGTTCTTCCTGCTCCCGAGGGTCGTTGTGTACATCGAACAGTAGACAAGGGTCGTCTTCGCTGTAGATGAATTTGTAGGCGCCACGGCGAATCATCATCAGCGGGCTGATGGTGCCTTCGGCCATGTATTCGCCAAACACTTCGTCGTGCCCGCCCTGCCCCTGCAAGTGCGGCACCAGTGAGCGGCCATCCAGTGGCAGTCGCGGGTCCAACTCGCCGCCGGCCAGTTCCACCAGGGTTGGCAACAGGTCGGCGGTGGACACCGCTTTGCTGACGCGGCCCGCCGCGAACTGCCCTGGCGCACTGACCAGCAGCGGCACGCGGGCGGCCATTTCAAACCAATGCATCTTGTACCAGAGGCCCCGCTCGCCGAGCATGTCGCCGTGATCGCCGGAGAAGACAATGATGGTGTCATCGGCCAGGCCTGTGTCTTCCAGGGTCTGCAGCAGCTTGCCGACATTGCTGTCGATGTAGCTGCATGCGCCGAAATAGGCGCGGCGTGCATCGCGGATCTTATCCACAGGCAGCGGCTTGTCCCACAAGTCGTAGACCTTGAGCAGGCGCTGGGAGTGCGGGTCGAGATCGGCTTGGGCCGGCGTGGTAGGCAATGGAATGTCGGCGTCGTCGTACAGGTCCCAGAACGGCTTGGGAATGGTGTACGGATCGTGCGGGTGCGTCATCGACACGGTCAGGCAGAATGGCTGGTCGCCGTCTTCGCGGATATGGTCGAACAGGTATTGCTGGGCCTTGAACACCACCTCTTCATCGAAATCCAGCTGGTTGGTGCGCACGCATGGCCCGGCCTGCAGCACCGACGACATGTTGTGGTACCAAGTGGGGCGCACGTCTGGCTCGTCCCAGTTCACCGCCCAGCCATAGTCGGCGGGGTAGATGTCGCTGGTCAGGCGCTCTTCGTAACCGTGCAATTGGTCGGGGCCGCAGAAATGCATCTTGCCCGACAGCGCCGTGCGGTAGCCGAGGCGGCGCAGGTAGTGGGCGTAAGTCGGCACGTCGGCAGGGAAATCCGCCGCGTTGTCATAGGCGCCGATTTTGCTCGGCAGTTGCCCGCTCACCAGGGTGAAGCGCGACGGTGCGCACAGCGGGCTGTTGCAATAGGCGGCGTCGAACACCACGCCTTGTGCAGCCAGACGGCTCAGGTTTGGCAGTTTGATCGGCGAAGAACCGTAGAACGGAAGCAACGGTGCGGCCATTTGATCGGCCATGATGAAAAGAATGTTCTTGCGCTTCATGATCTATCGGCATTCCATAGGCGGTGTTTATGCGACTGAGCATGCAGCCCATGGAAAATGGGGTAAAGCCCATGAAAAGCAATGTCTAGGATAAGCACAGCTTATGTATGAAGCCCTCGGTGACCTGTCTCTCGATCTGCTGCGCGCCTTTGAAGCGGCAGCGCGTCATCGCAGCTTTACCGCCGCCGCGATGGAACTGGGCACCACCCAGCCAGCGATCAGCCAGCAGATCAAGCGCCTGGAAGAACAACTGGCGATCCGCCTGTTTGATCGCATCTACCGTGGCATCGAACTGACCGATGCTGGCGCCTTGTTGTTCGAGCATGTGCAAGGCGGTTTGCAGGCCATCAACGCCGGGCTCAGTGCGATCACCCAGCAGGATCAGCACGAAGTGCTGCAAGTGGCCACCGACTTCGCCTTCGCCGCGTATTGGTTGATGCCGCGCCTGCATCGCTTTCATGCGGCCAACCCTCAGGTGGATGTGAGCCTGGTGACCAGCGAGCGCAACCACGCCACCTTGCGCAGCGACATCGACGTGGCCGTACTGTTTGGCGATGGTCGTTTCAAGCAGGGCGACAGCCTGTGGCTATTCAACGAGGAAGTGTTCCCGGTGTGCAGCCCGCAGTGGCTCAAGGAACAGGCCAGGCCGTTGTCTGTACAAAATTTGCACGATTTTCCATTGCTGCACCTTCGCCAGGAGAACAACAGCCAGTGGTTCGACTGGAGCGGCGTGTTTCGCGAACTGGGCATCGCCAGTGCACCGACGCCCGGCCAACTGCGCTTCGACAACTACACGCTGTTGATTCAAGCCGCGATTGCCGGCCAGGGCGTGGCTATCGGCTGGCGCCACTTGGTGGATAACCTGCTGGAACAGAACTGGTTGTGTCGGCCGATCAGCGACACAGTGATCTCGCGTTTCGGCTATTACGTGGTGCAACCCCAACGCAAACGCCGGGGGCAGTTAGTGGAGCGTTTTGTCGACTGGCTGGTCGCCGAGCAGGCCAGTAGTGCGCAGTCCTTGACCGGGCTGGCCCTGCCGTCGATTGCGGTCTAGCATCTGGCGCATATTGGATCCGGAGTCCGTCATGCAACGTATCAAGGGTTACCACGCCCATATCTACTTCGACGCAAACACGATCGACCAGGCGCGCACCCTGTGCGAAGACGCCGCCAAACTCTTCCCGCTGCGTATGGGGCGCGTGCATGAGCGGCCCGTGGGCCCGCACCCGGACTGGAGCTGCCAACTGGCGTTCGATGCCGAGTACATCGGCGTGGTGCTGCCGTGGTTGGTGATCAATCGGAATGGGTTGGTGGTGTTCCTGCATCCCGATACTGGCGATGACCTCAAGGACCATACCGATTACGCGATCTGGATGGGCGCGATGCGCGAGTTGGATTTGTCTATTTTTTAATCGATCCCGTCACCTGGCTGCGCTAAGGGACGGGATTTTTATTGCCTTCTCCCACTATATGGGACCGTTATTTATATATTGAGATATAGCCAAGCATAGGTTTATATTCGCCCATCTGCTTTTTTCAGCACCCACTCAATTCAGGTGAAGCGATGCAGGCGCAATTGATCGCGCTCGATTGGGGTACCAGCTCCCTTCGTGCTTATAAACTCGGCCCCGCAGGCGTGGTGCTGGAACAGCGCTCGCTGGCGTGGGGCATCATGCATTTGCCCACCGAGCCCCGCGATATAGCCGGCGTACGCTGCAGCGATGGCTTCGAGTTGGCGTTCGATGCGGCCTGCGGGGATTGGCTCGACGCCGCGCCCAACGTGCCGGTGATCGCCTGCGGCATGGTTGGCAGCGCCCAGGGCTGGAGCGAAGCGGCCTACCGCAACACTCCGGTCGATGTGGCGAGCCTTGGCCAAGCGCTGCATCGCGTGCGCAGTGTGCGTGGCGTCGACGTGCATATCGTGCCGGGCGTGATCGAGCGGGTTGGCTTGCCCAATGTGATGCGCGGCGAAGAAACCCAAGTATTGGGCGTGCTGCAAGGGTTGGGCGCCAATGGGTTGATCGGCCTGCCCGGCAGCCATTCCAAGTGGGTCGAGGTGGTCGAGGGCTGCATCACCCACTTCGACACCTTCATGACCGGCGAGCTGTTCGCGGTGCTGAGCAAACACAGCATCCTGGGGCGCACCCAGCAACCCAGCGAACAATTCCAGGCTGACGCCTTTGACCGAGGCGTGCACGTGGCGCTCTCCAAAGACGGCCAGCGCGGTGTGCTGTCGACCCTGTTCAGCGCGCGCACCCTTGGACTTACCGCGCAACTCGCCCCCGACCAGCAGCCTGATTACCTCTCGGGTTTGCTCATCGGCCATGAACTCGCCGGTTTGCCCGGCCGCGCAAAACACCAGCCGATCATCCTGGTCGGCGCCGCTCCCCTCTGCGCCCGCTACCAACGCGCCCTCACCCTTTGCGGCTTTGCCCACGTCAGCCTGGCGCAGGAAGCCACCGAGCGTGGCCTGTGGCAATTGGCCGTGGCAGCCAAGCTCATTCAACCTGTAACGGAGGCCTGACATGCTCAAGCAAGCACTCGCGCAAAACGGTTTGATCGCCATTCTGCGCGGCATTCGCCCGGACGAAGCCGAGGCCGTCGGCCAGGTGCTGTATCAGGCCGGGTTTCGCGTGATCGAAGTCCCGCTGAACTCGCCCGACCCTTACACCAGCATCCGCACCCTGCGCGATACCCTGCCCGCCGATTGCCTGATCGGTGCCGGTACGGTGTTGCTGCCTGAGCAGGTCGAGCAAGTGAAGGCCGCCGGTGGCCAGGTGATCGTGATGCCCCACAGCGATGCCAAGGTGTTGCGTGCCGCCAAAGCCGCGGGTCTGTTCCTGTCGCCGGGTGTGGCGACGCCCACCGAAGCCTTTGCCGCATTGGCCGAAGGCGCCGACGTGTTGAAGCTGTTCCCTGCCGAGCAAATGGGCCCGGCGGTGATCAAGGCGTGGCTGGCGGTATTGCCGGCCGGCACCTTGTTGCTGCCGGTGGGCGGCATTACTCCGGACAACATGCAGGTGTTTATCGACGCTGGCGCCAAAGGCTTCGGGCTGGGCTCCGGGTTGTTCAAGCCGGGCATGACCGTGGATCAGGTAGCGAGCCGCGCCCAGGCTTATGTCGCCGCCTGGAAAGCCCTGAGCTGACTTCAAGTTCCGCGCCCACAGGCGCTGCATCTAATAAGAGAGATAACAGATGAAAATCACCAAACTGACGACCTTTATCGTCCCGCCGCGCTGGTGCTTCCTCAAGGTCGAGACCGACCAGGGTGTGACCGGCTGGGGCGAGCCTGTCGTCGAGGGCCGCGCCCACACCGTGGCGGCGGCCGTCGAAGAGCTGTCCGACTACCTGATCGGCAAAGACCCCCGCAATATCGAAGACATCTGGACCGTGCTCTATCGCGGCGGCTTCTACCGGGGCGGTGCCGTGCACATGAGCGCCCTCGCCGGTATCGACCAGGCGCTGTGGGACATCAAGGGCAAGGCCCTGGGTGTGTCGGTCAGTGATCTCTTGGGTGGCCAGGTGCGTGACAAGATTCGTGTGTATTCATGGATCGGCGGCGACCGCCCGGCCGACACCGCCCGCGCCGCCAAAGAGGCCGTGGCCCGTGGCTTCACGGCGGTGAAAATGAACGGCACCGAAGAGCTGCAGTTCGTCGACAGCTTCGAAAAAGTCGACCTGGCCCTGGCCAACGTGGCCGCCGTGCGTGATGCGGTCGGCCCCAACGTCGGCATTGGCGTCGACTTTCATGGCCGCGTGCACAAGCCCATGGCCAAGGTGCTGATGAAGGAACTGGACCCGTACAAGCTGATGTTTATCGAAGAGCCGGTGCTCAGTGAAAACTACGAAGCGCTGAAGGAACTGGCACCGCTGACCAGCACCCCGATTGCCTTGGGCGAACGCCTGTTTTCGCGCTGGGACTTCAAGCGCGTGCTCAGCGAAGGTTACGTCGACATCATCCAACCGGATGCGTCCCACGCCGGTGGCATCACCGAAACCCGCAAAATCGCCAACATGGCCGAAGCCTACGACGTGGCGCTGGCCCTGCACTGCCCGCTGGGCCCGATTGCGTTGGCGGCCTGCCTGCAACTGGACGCGGTCTGCTACAACGCGTTCATCCAGGAGCAAAGCCTGGGCATTCACTATAACGAGAGCAATGACCTGCTCGACTATGTGCGCGACCCGGGCGTGTTCGACTATGACCAAGGCTTTGTGAAGATCCCCAACGGGCCGGGCCTGGGCATCGAGATCAACGAAGAGTACGTGATCGAACGCGCGGCCATCGGCCACCGCTGGCGTAACCCGATCTGGCGGCATGCCGACGGCAGTTTTGCCGAGTGGTAATTCCTGGCTGACGCACAACAGGTGGGAGCGGGCTTGCCCGCTCCCACCTTGTTGATCCGGTTTATCCCGTCAGATCCATTTCAGACCTCAATAAGCATAAGAAGAGGCGACCCCCATGCACCCTGAATCCTTCACCGGGCAGGCTTCTTTAGTCACGCCTACCAGAAAGCGCTTTTTCATCATGCTGCTGTTGTTCATCACGGTGGTGATCAACTACCTCGACCGCAGCAACCTGTCGATCGCCGCGCCGGCGCTGACCAGCGAACTGGGTATCGACCCCGTGCACGTCGGGCTGATTTTCTCCGCGTTCGGCTGGACCTACGCCGCCATGCAAATCCCCGGCGGCTGGCTGGTAGACCGTGTGCCGCCGCGCATCCTCTACACCGCCGCGTTGTTGCTGTGGTCCATCGCCACGGTGATGCTCGGTTTCGCGGCCAGCTTCATCGCGCTGTTCGTGCTGCGCATGGCCGTCGGCGCCCTGGAAGCCCCGGCCTATCCGATCAACAGTCGCGTGGTCACCACTTGGTTTCCCGAGCGCGAGCGCGCCACGGCGATTGGCGTGTACACCTCCGGGCAGTTTGTCGGGCTGGCGTTCCTCACACCGGTTTTGGCTTGGCTGCAACACGCATTTGGCTGGCACATGGTGTTTGTCGCCACAGGCGGCGTGGGCATTGTGTGGGCGATCATCTGGTACGCGGTGTATCGCGAACCCAAGGACTTCAAAGGCGCCAACGCAGCGGAGATCGAGCTCATCCGTGACGGCGGCGGGCTGGTGGATATGCAGGCGAAAACGGTCAAGGCGCCGTTCAGCTGGGTCGACTTGGGCATCGTGTTGAGCAAGCGCAAGCTCTGGGGCATCTACCTGGGGCAGTTCTGCCTGAACTCCACGCTGTGGTTCTTCCTGACGTGGTTCCCGACCTACCTGGTGAAATATCGCGGCATGGACTTCATCAAGTCCGGCCTGCTGGCGTCGTTACCGTTTCTCGCGGCGTTTGTCGGCGTGCTGTGTTCCGGGGTCTTTTCCGACTGGTTGATTCGTCGCGGCGCGTCGGTAGGCTTTGCACGCAAATTGCCGATCATTGGCGGGTTGCTGATCTCCACGGCGATCATCGGCGCCAACTATGTGGACTCGACGGCGTGGGTGATTGCGTTCCTGGCGCTGGCGTTTTTTGGCAATGGCCTGGCGTCCATCACCTGGTCGTTGGTGTCGACCCTGGCGCCGGCGCGGCTGCTGGGGCTGACCGGTGGGGTGTTCAATTTCATCGGCAACCTGTCGGCGATTGCCACGCCAATCGTGATTGGCTTTCTCGCCAGCGGCGATTCGTTTGCGCCGGCAATTACTTATATTGCGGTGCTGGCGTTGCTCGGTGCGCTGTCCTACGTCTTGCTGGTTGGTAAGGTCGAGCGCATCGAACTCAAATAACCACCGCCCAACCTTGCAGGAGCCGGCAAGCCGGCTCCTGCAGTGGGAGTGGCTCAGTTGAGGACGCCGTCGAGGATCTCGTAGACGATGCCCGTGCCGACGGCAATCAACACCACATCCGGCCCCGAACGGCGCCATTCATAGCCCGGGTATACCGGCAAGCGCGCCAGGGCGCGGTTATCGAGGCGTTCGCCGTAGTAGCCACGGGGCAGTGGCTGGCCGCGCACCAGGCGCACATTTGGCGGTGGTGGTGCGCCGCGGGAGAACTGGCCGTGGTTGTCATGGATGATCTGCCGAACCGGACCGAAGTCCTGGGGTGGGCCGCCGCGACGGTTGTCCTGCGGGCCGCGATGGTCATCGCCACGTTGTTCGTGCTGGCCTTGCGGGCCGCCACGGTCAGGGCCGCCTTGGTCATAAGGCGCGGCTTGCACCAGGGCGCTGGCACCAAGCACCAGCACGCCGAGGCTTGCGATCACGGATTTGGGCATTTTCATCGGGTATTCCTCAGGGCACACACAAAAAAAGGGATCTCGAACGAGGTTCGACATCCCTTGGTCTTGCTGTTTAGGCCGTGCCTGAGCAGGTTGATTCCTCTGTATCAGGAACTTTACCTATGGCTTACGGGGCGCTTACTTACGGGCGTTACGCACGCCTTCCGATAGCGCCGCACACAAGCCCAGTACGCCATCGATGGCTTGCTGGTCATTGCTGGCGTTGGCGATGTGATCGATCAGCGCCGAACCCACGACCACGCCATCGGCCAGGCGAGCGATGGCCGCCGCTTGTTCCGGTGTACGGATACCAAAACCGATGCAGATCGGCAGGTCGGTGTGGCGACGCAGGCGGGTCACGGCTTCTTCGACATGCTCCAGGGTCGCTGCACCCGCACCTGTAACACCGGCCACTGACACGTAGTACACAAAACCGGAGCTGCCATTCAGGACGGTCGGCAAGCGCACATCGTCAGTGGTTGGCGTGGTCAGGCGGATAAAGTCGATGCCGGCAGCCTGGGCCGGGTCGCACAGCTCACCGTTATGCTCGGGCGGCATGTCGACCACGATCAGGCCGTCGACGCCGGCTTCCTTGGCATCGGCAATGAACGCCGTCACACCGTATTTATGGATCGGGTTGAAGTAACCCATCAATACCAGCGGCGTTTCGTGGTTGTCCTTGCGGAACTCGCGGACCATCTGCAGGGTTTTCGCCAGGTTCTGCTTGGCTTCCAGCGCGCGGATATTGGCCAGCTGGATCGCCGGGCCGTCTGCCATTGGGTCGGTGAAGGGCATGCCCAGCTCGATCACATCGGCACCGGCGGCTGGCAAGCCCTTGAGGATTGCCAGGGAGGTGTCATAACCCGGGTCGCCGGCGGTGACGAAGGTCACCAGGGCGGCGCGGTTTTCTTCTTTAAGCTGCGCAAAGCGGGCTTGCAGGCGGCTCATCAGTGTTTCTCCTGCTTAGACTGTTCCATATGGTGCATCACGGTCTGCATGTCTTTGTCGCCACGGCCCGAGAGGTTGAGCACCATCAGGTGATCCTTCGGCAGGGTGGGTGCGCGCTTGAACACTTCGGCCAGCGCGTGGGCGCTTTCCAGTGCAGGAATAATCCCTTCCAGGCGGCAGCATTTGTGGAACGCATCCAGGGCCTCATCGTCGGTCACCGAGGTGTACTGGACACGGCCGATGTCATGCAACCAAGCGTGTTCAGGGCCGATGCCGGGGTAGTCGAGGCCCGCGGAGATGGAGTGGGCGTCGATAATCTGGCCATCGTCGTCTTGCAGCAGGAAAGTGCGGTTGCCGTGCAGTACGCCGGGCACGCCACCGTTTAGGCTGGCGGCATGCTTGCCGGTCTCAATGCCGTGGCCGGCGGCTTCAACGCCGATGATCTGGACGCTGGTGTCATCCAGGAACGGGTGGAACAGGCCCATGGCATTGGAGCCGCCACCGATGCACGCCACCAGGCTGTCCGGCAGGCGGCCTTCCTGGGCTTGCAACTGGTCGCGGGTTTCCTTGCCGATCACGGCTTGGAAGTCACGCACCATGGCAGGGTACGGGTGTGGGCCGGCGACGGTGCCGATCAGGTAGAACGTGTCGTCGACGTTGGTCACCCAATCACGCAGGGCTTCGTTCATTGCGTCTTTGAGCGTGCCGGTGCCGGCTACTACCGGGATCACCTCGGCGCCCAGCAGCTTCATGCGGAACACGTTGGCTTGCTGGCGCTCAATGTCAGTGGTGCCCATGTAGATCACGCATTGCAGGCCGAAGCGCGCCGCCACGGTGGCGGTGGCCACGCCGTGCATGCCGGCGCCGGTCTCGGCAATGATGCGTTTCTTGCCCATGCGCCGTGCCAACAGGATCTGGCCGATGCAGTTGTTGATCTTGTGCGCGCCGGTGTGGTTCAGCTCTTCACGCTTGAGGTAGATCTTGGCGCCGCCGCAGAATTCGGTCAGGCGTTCGGCGAAATACAGTGGGCTTGGACGGCCGACATAGTCGCGCTGGAAGTAAGCCAGTTCTTCTTTGAACGCCGGGTCTTCCTTGGCCGCTTCGTATTCGCGGGCCAGTTCGAGGATCAACGGCATCAGGGTTTCAGCGACGTAGCGGCCGCCGAACGCGCCAAACAGGCCGTTGACGTCTGGGCCGTTACGTAGATCGGTCTGGGACTGAGTCATGGGACGCTCCAGGAAAGAATGGGGGGTGTAAAGCAATGAGGACCACTCTACCCCTGACCTTCTACGCTGAAAACCGATAAGATCGCCGTAACCTGTCAGGAAAACTCACATATGAGCCGCGACCTTCCTCCCCTTAACGCGCTGCGTGCCTTTGAAGCCACCGCGCGCCTTAACAGCGTCAGCCAGGCTGCCGAGCAATTGCATGTGACCCACGGCGCCGTCAGCCGGCAGTTGAAGGTGCTGGAAGAGCATTTGGGGGTGAGCTTATTCGTCAAGGATGGACGCGGCCTTAAACTCACAGATTCCGGTATCCGTTTGCGTGACGCCAGCGCAGAAGCGTTCGAGCGGTTGAGGGATGTGTGTGCCGAACTCACCCAAAGCAGCGCCGACGCGCCGTTCGTGCTGGGGTGTTCGGGCAGCTTGCTGGCGCGCTGGTTGATCCCGCGCCTTGGCCGCCTGAACGCGGACCTGCCGGACCTGCGCCTGCATTTGTCGGCAGGTGATGGCGATCTCGATCCTCGCCGTCCTGGGCTGGATGCCCTGCTGGTGTTTGCCGAGCCGCCATGGCCCGCGGACATGCAGGTGTATGAGCTGGCCAGCGAGCGCATCGGCCCGGTGATGAGCCCGCTCTTCGCCGGCTATGAGCGCCTGCGCCAGGCGCCTGCCCAAGCCTTGTGTGGCGAAGCCTTGTTGCACACCACCTCACGCCCGCAAGCCTGGCCCAGTTGGGCGCAGCAACACGGGATCGCGCCCGGCACGTTGAAGCATGGCCAGGGGTTCGAGCATTTGTATTATTTGCTGGAGGCGGCGGTGGCAGGATTGGGGGTGGCGATCGCACCCGAGCCGCTGGTGGCAGAGGACTTGCGAGCGGGTCGCCTGGTGGCGCCATGGGGTTTCAGTGAAACCCCGGCCCACCTGGCGCTGTGGCTACCCAAGCGCGCCGCAGACGGTCGCGCTGGGCAGCTGGCGCAGTGGCTCAAGGCTGAGCTGTTGCGCCAGCCGGGTTAGCCGGTAAACCATCAGTCACCGCGTTTGCACAGCAGATAAGCCGCCAGCAGACCCAATGCACCGACAGCGACGCCGGCGGTGGTCCATGGGTGCTCTTGCGCGTAATCGCGGGTTGCAACACCGGTTTCGCGGATTTTGACTTTGCTTTCTTCGTAGGCATCGCTGATCAGGTGACGGGAGTGCTTGAGGGCATTCTCGGCATTGCTTTTCAGGGCCTTCAGCGTTTTGCGCGACTCATCGGACGCATCGTCCTTGAGACTCTCAAGTGACTTGAGCAGGCTCGAAATCTCGGCTTCCATGCTTTCCAGCGACGCTTTGCGTAAAGAAGTGTTGGCCATGTGGACTCTCCTGAATGATTGAGTGGCATGTGTAGATACCGACTGCGGCCATTTCAGAAAGTGCAGTAAATCTGAACTTTCAGGTAGGAATGGTCGCCAGAAGCAGTACGAACATTGACTGCTACGCTTGCTAAACGACCCTTAGGAGAACTGCCATGAGTGATCATCACACTTACAAGAAAGTCGAATTGGTTGGCTCGTCCACCACCAGCATCGAAGACGCGATCAACAATGCCCTGGCCGAAGCCAACAAGAGCATCAAGCACCTGGAATGGTTCGAGGTGACCGAAACCCGTGGTCACATCAAGGACGGCAAGGCGGCACACTTCCAAGTGACCCTCAAAGTGGGGTTCCGAATTGCCAGTAGTTGATCACATCGGTTGAACTTGCCGACTGGCCGATTGCCATAACCTGCGCTACAACCAATGGGTGCCGATGCCACGAGCGTCGGCACGCTCTTTTCGATCAGCGCAAGGAAAGTAACGGATGAAGAAGTTCTTGTTAGCGGTAGGTTTGTTGAGCATTGCAGGCACAGCCCTGGCGGCGGGCAAGCCTTGTGAAGAGCTGAAAAGCGAAATTGCAGCGAAAATCGACGCCAAGGGCGCCTCGGGTTATTCGTTGGAAGTGGTGGATAAAGGCGCTGCAGCCGAGGGTTATACCGTAGTCGGCAGCTGCGAAGCCGGCACCAAGGAAATCGCCTACAAGCGCGGTTAATCCCGTGTGGCAGACATAAAAAACCGACGCACGTGCGTCGGTTTTTTTTCGCCTGAAGGTTTTAGCCTTTCATCAACTGCGCCAGCAACTCATAGGAATGAATCCGGTCGGCGTGCTCGTACAGGTCGCAGGTAAAGATCAACTCATCGGCACCGGTTTGCTCGATCAGCACGTCCAGTTTGGCGCGGATCTTCGCCGGGCTGCCCACCATTGCTAGGCCAAGAAAGCTGGCGACTGCGTCTTTTTCATGGGGCAGCCATAGGCCTTCCATGGTTTTCACCGGGGGGCGCTGCACCAGGCTCTGCCCGCGCATCAGCGCGAGAATGCGTTGGTACACGGAGGTGGCCAGGTAGTCGGCTTGCTCATCGGTGTCAGCGGCCACCAACGGAATGCCAAGCATCACGTAGGGTTTGTCCAGCACGGCCGAAGGCTTGAAGTGGTTGCGGTACACGCGAATCGCTTCATGCATCAGGCGTGGTGCGAAATGCGAGGCGAAGGCGTAGGGCAAGCCGCGTTCGCCCGCCAGTTGGGCGCTGAACAGGCTGGAGCCCAGCAACCAGACCGGTACGTTGGTGCCGGTGCCGGGAACGGCAATTACCCGTTGGTCGGGCGTGCGTGGGCCCAGGTAGGCCATCAACTCGGCCACATCTTCCGGGAAGTCATCGGCACTGCCCGAGCGCTCACGGCGCAGGGCGCGAGCGGTCATCTGGTCGGAGCCGGGCGCACGGCCCAGGCCCAGGTCGATACGGCCAGGGTAGAGGCTTTCCAGGGTGCCGAACTGCTCGGCGATCACCAGGGGGGCGTGGTTGGGCAGCATCACGCCGCCGGAGCCGACGCGAATGGTCGAAGTGCCACCGGCCAGGTAACCCAGCAGCACAGAGGTGGCCGAGCTGGCGATGCCGTCCATATTGTGGTGTTCAGCCACCCAGAAACGGTTGTAGCCGAACTTTTCCACGTGCTGGGCCAGGTCCAGGGAATTGCGCAGCGACTGCGCCGGACTGCCGTTGGCCCGCACGGGCACCAAGTCGAGGGTCGAGAACTTTACGTCGGACAGCGATTTCATAAGCCTGCTTCTCCAAGGGGGCCGCAGGCTTTTTAGACGAACCAAAACCTGCCGCTGCATGTGCATACCTATGCAATGAGGGCATATACCCGAGATTCAATAGTTGGGCCGGAAATTTCCTACTGCATCACTAGGTTTCTCCGACAAGATGAACTTTGCCTGGCCGTCTATCCTCAGAACCCTTACTGACGCAAAACCACCGTTCGAGGAGACCGCTATGAGTATCGTTAAAAAAGCATCCGCGCATTGGGAAGGTGACCTGAAGACTGGCCTGGGTTCCATCTCAACGGAAACCGGGGTACTGCGCGAAGCGCCCTACGGCTTCAAGGCCCGTTTCGAAGGCGGTAAGGGCACCAACCCGGAAGAGTTGATCGGCGCAGCCCACGCTGGCTGTTTTTCCATGGCGTTTTCCATGATTCTCGGCGACGCCGGGCTCAAGGCTGACAGCATCGACACCCACGCTGAGGTGACCCTGGACCAGGTCGACGGTGGTTTCGCGATCACTGCGGTGCACTTGGTCCTCAAGGCCAAGATTCCAGGCGCTAGCCAGGCCCAGTTTGATGAACTGAGCAAGAAGGCCAAGGAAGGGTGCCCGGTGTCCAAGGTGCTGAACGCGACCATCACACTGGATGGCACGCTCGTAAACTGACACCGCTGTATTGTCAGGCGCCAGCTTCTGTGGGAGCTGGCGTGCCTGCGATGGCATCACCTCGGTGTCACTGCGCAACCGAGGCGCCTGCATCGCGGGCATGCCCGGCCCCCACAGAGCTGTGTGACGACATTTAGTTATGCGTTAAATCAGAACTCGTGTTTCACCGATGTGGTCCTATAGCCTATGCAGCCTTAGCCGCACACTCGTGCGCAATGCATTTAGGGAGCTTCAACATGAAACGTTTTGCCTTGGCTATCATCTGCGGTGTATTGGCCACATCGGCTGTGGCCGCACCAAAAGACTGCGAAGAGCTCAGGAAAGAGATCGAGGTCAAGATCCAGGCGAATGCGGTTCCGTCCTACACCCTGGAGATCGTCAGCAAGGAAGAAGCCGACAAGCACGACGTAGCCATGGTCGTCGGCAGCTGCGAGAACGGCACCAAAGCCATCGTCTACCAGAAAAACAACGACTGATCAGATGCAGTTGACGCTGCGTTCTTCTGCAAGCAACTGACGCGCCGAGTCATACAGCCGGATATTGGGTGTGAAGGCCAGTGAGCGGCCTTCCAGCACATAGCGCTGGCCGGCCTGGAAGTGGTCGTATTCCAGGGTCATGAAGCAGGTGCGGTACATCATTTGGCTCAGCCCACCCAAACCGCCGCCAGCAGGGACTTCAAAGTCGAAACGCACCATCAGTTCGTGATGGCCGGGCGGGAACTGGAAATAGCGCCCGTCATCCAGGTTCTTGCCGTCCAGCCGCTGCGCCATCACCAGCTTGGAACCCGGCGTCGGCGTGGTGAAATCCACCCAGGCTTGCTGCGGATCCACAGGGGGTACGGGGGTTGTCGTGCAGGCGCTAAGGAACACGGCGGCGACGGGAAGCAAGAGCTGACGCATGGCAGGCACTCGACAGAAAGAGAGAATTGAGCCTGACGCGACGGCAGCAGACTCCCTATGAGTATAAACACGTCAGGCCATGGAAAAATTCCGCACAGGCACGATAGTCTGGCGAGCAAATTACCCAGGAGCGGTCGAGGCATGGTCAGGCGTTTTCTTCCAGGGTTGATGGTTGTGCTGCTGAGCGGCTGCTCCAGTGTCAGTTATTACGGCCAGTTGGCCAGTGGTCAGTGGCAATTGCTACGGGCTCGTGAGCCGGTGGCGCAGGTGATTGCCGACCCCACCCGCCCCGCATTGCTGCGCGAGCACCTGGTGCAATCGCAGAAAGCGCGCACGTTCGCCAGTGAACACCTGCACCTTCCCGACAACCAGAGTTACAGGTTGTACGCTGATATTGGCCGGCCGTACGTGGTCTGGAACGTCTTCGCCACGCAGGAGTTTTCCCTGTCCCCCGAAACCCATTGCTTCCCCATCGCTGGCTGCGTGGCGTATCGCGGCTACTACAACCAGGGCGCGGCGCGCGGCGAGGCGGCGTTGTTGAAGCAACGGGGCATGGATGTATCGATCGGTGGCGTCGAGGCTTACTCGACTTTGGGCTGGTTCAATGACCCCATCATGAATTCAATGATGAACTGGGGGGATGAGCGCCTGGCTACGCTGATCTTCCATGAGCTGGCGCACCAGCGTTTCTATGTGAAGGACGACACCGAGTTCAACGAGTCGTTTGCCAATTTCGTCGAGCAGGAAGGTACGCGCCAATGGCGCGCGGCACGTGGGTTGGCGCCGGATAGCCTGTCGACTTCAACGCAGCGTGATCAGTTTATCCAGTTGGTCCTCGATACCCGTCAACGTCTGCAGGCCCTGTACGCGCAACCCTTGGCGGTTGATGCGATGCGCCAGGCCAAGGCGGCGCAATTCGAACGTTTGCGCCGTGATTACCGGCACCTGCGGGATAGCCAATGGGGCGGCGATAAACGTTATGACGGCTGGGTCAACCAGCCCATGAACAATGCGCGGCTGTTGCCGTTCGGGCTGTACGACCAGTGGGTGCCGGCGTTCGCGGCCTTGTTTGCGCAGGAGGGAGGGGATTGGGTGAGGTTCTATGCGGCGGTGGAGAAGCTGGGAGGGTTGCCGGTGGAACGGCGCAAGGCGGCGTTGAGACAGTTGGAGGGTCCTGGCCATTAGGGCCTCTTCGCGGGCTAGCCCGCTCCCACAGGTGACCGCCTTTCAACAGCTAGAGTGCGGTCGAACGTGGGAGCGGGTTTGCCGCCGAATGGGGTCTCAAGGCCGCTGCAAAAACGCCTCATGCATCTGTGCCAACGTCTCGAAATGCCAGGTCGGCGCTTCGGCATTCAACTCTTCGAAGCTGCCAAACCCGTACCCCACTGCCGCCGAATCCAGCCCATTGCTGCGCGCGCCGATCAAGTCATGCTTGCGGTCACCAATCATCAGGGTGGTGGCCGGGTCCAGGCCTTCTTCGCTGAGCACATGGGCGATCAGCTCAACCTTATTGGTGCGCGTGCCGTCCAATTCGCTGCCGTAGATCACCTTGAAGTGCTTGGCGAAATCGAAATGCCGGGCGATCTCGCGGGCAAACACCCACGGCTTGGACGTCGCCACATAGAGCTGGCGACCTTGGCCGCTCAGGTCTTCCAGCAGCGGCATCACGCCGTCAAACACACGGTTTTCATACAGGCCGGTGACCTTGAAGCGCTCGCGATAGAAATTCACCGCGTCCCAGGCCTTGGCTTCATCGAAGCCGTAGAACTGCATGAACGCTTGCAGCAAGGGCGGGCCGATGAAGTGTTCGAGTTGGGTCAGGTCCGGCTCATCAATGCCGAGTTTGGCGAGGGCGTACTGGATCGAGCGGGTGATGCCTTCTCGCGGGTCGGTGAGGGTGCCGTCCAGGTCGAACAGGACGGTTTGGTAGTGCAGGGTCATCGGTCGAATCCTTCAGCCAGGTGCAGGTCTTTGAGCTTCACGTAGTTCGCGGCGCTGTAGGTGAAAAAGGCGCGTTCCTTGTCAGTCAGCGGGCGGATCTGTTTAACCGGGCTGCCGACATACAAGAACCCGCTCTCGAGTTTCTTGCCTGGCGGCACCAGGCTGCCAGCGCCGATGATCACGTCGTCTTCCACCACGGCGCCGTCCATCACGATGCTGCCCATGCCGATCAGGATGCGGCTACCCACGGTGCAGCCATGCAGCATGACCTTGTGGGCGATGGTGACGTCGTCGCCGATCAACAGCGGGAAACCGTCCGGGTTGAAGGGGCCTGAGTGGGTGATGTGCAGCACGCAGCCATCCTGCACGCTGGTGCGCGCACCGATGCGGATGCGGTGCATGTCGCCGCGGATCACGGTCAGCGGCCAGACCGAGCTGTCGGCGCCGATTTCGACATCGCCGATCACCACCGCCGAAATATCGACAAAAGCCCCGGCGCCCAGGGCTGGCGTGTGGTTCTGATAGGTGCGAAGGGTCACGATAGCCTCTCTCTCTTCTGCTGATAGCTGCGGTGGGCGTTGATTGTAATTAAGATGGCCCCATCTTTGTTCTTACATGTTTCTTCAGCCAAGGTGCCAACCGTGAGCGCGAACAACCCTCTTCTGCAGTCCTACGACCTGCCGCCGTTCTCGGCGATCCGTGCCGAGCACGTCCAGCCGGCCATCGAACAGATCCTCGCTGACAACCGCGTTGCCATCGAAGGTATCCTGCAAAGCCAGGGTAAAAATCCGACCTGGGCCGGCCTGGTGCTGGCCATGGACGAGCTGAACGACCGCCTGGGCGCTGCCTGGAGCCCTGTCAGCCACCTCAATGCCGTGTGCAACAGCGCCGAACTGCGCGAAGCCTATGAAGGCTGCCTGCCGGCGCTGAGTGCCTACTCCACCGAGATGGGCCAGAACCGCGCGCTGTTCCAAGCCTTCGAAGCCCTGGCCAACAGCCCGGAAGCCGCCGGTTTCGACGTGGCGCAAAAAACCATCCTGGAGCATTCCCTGCGCGACTTCCGCCTGTCGGGTATCGATTTGCCGCCCGAGCAGCAAAAACGCTACGCCGAAGTGCAGAGCAAGCTGTCCGAACTGGGCAGCAAATTCTCCAACCAGTTGCTGGACGCCACCCAGGCCTGGACCAAACACGTGACCGACGAGGCCACCCTCGCCGGCCTCACTGACTCGGCCAAGGCGCAAATGGCCGCGGCCGCCCAGGCCAAAAGCCTCGACGGCTGGCTGATCACCCTGGAATTCCCGAGCTACTACGCGGTGATGACCTACGCCCAGGATCGCGCTCTGCGTGAAGAAGTCTACGCGGCCTACTGCACCCGTGCGTCGGACCAGGGCCCGAATGCCGGTCAGAACGATAACGGCCCGGTGATGGAACAGATCCTCGACCTGCGTCAGGAACTGGCTCAGTTGCTCGGTTACGCGTCCTTCTCCGAACTGAGCCTGGCCACCAAGATGGCCGAGTCCAGTGACCAAGTGCTGAGCTTCCTGCGCGACCTGGCCAAGCGCAGCAAGCCGTTCGCTGCCCAGGATCTGCAACAACTCAAGGCCTACGCCGCCGAACAAGGCTGCACCGACCTGCAAAGCTGGGACAGCGGTTTCTACGGCGAAAAACTCCGTGAGCAGCGCTACAGCGTGTCCCAGGAAGCCCTGCGTGCCTATTTCCCGATCGACAAAGTGCTGGGCGGCCTGTTCGCCATTGTGCAGCGCCTGTACGGCATCGAGATCGCCGAGCAGAAAGGCTTCGACACCTGGCACCCGGATGTCCGCCTGTTTGAAATCAAGGAAAACGGCCAGCACGTCGGCCGCTTCTTCTTCGACCTGTACGCTCGCGCCAACAAGCGTGGCGGTGCCTGGATGGACGGCGCCCGCGATCGTCGTCGTACGATCGACGGCGTACTGCAAAGCCCGGTGGCCAACCTGGTGTGCAACTTCACCCCGGCCGACAGCGGCAAGCCTGCGCTGCTGACCCACGATGAAGTCACCACGCTGTTCCACGAATTCGGCCATGGCCTGCATCACTTGTTGACCCGTGTCGAACACGCGGGAGTGTCCGGCATCAACGGCGTGGCCTGGGATGCGGTGGAGTTGCCGAGCCAGTTCATGGAGAACTGGTGCTGGGAGCCGGAAGGCCTGGCGCTGATCTCCGGTCACTACGAAACCGGCGAGCCACTGCCTCAGGACCTGTTGGAAAAAATGCTTGCGGCCAAGAACTTCCAGTCCGGCCTGATGATGGTGCGCCAGTTGGAATTCTCGCTGTTCGACTTCGAACTGCATGCCACCCACGGTGATGGCCGCAGTGTGGCCCAAGTGCTGGAAGGCGTGCGCGACGAGGTATCGGTGATGCGTCCGCCGGCCTACAACCGCTTCCCCAACAGCTTTGCGCACATCTTCGCCGGGGGTTACGCGGCGGGGTACTACAGCTACAAGTGGGCCGAAGTGCTGTCGGCAGATGCCTTCTCCAAGTTCGAAGAAGACGGCGTGCTCAATGCCGAAACCGGCCGCGCCTTCCGTGAGGCGATCCTGGCGCGGGGCGGTTCGCAGGAGCCGATGGTACTGTTCGTCGACTTCCGCGGACGAGCGCCGTCAATTGACGCACTCTTGCGCCACAGCGGCTTGAGTGAGGACGCGGCAGCATGAGTGAGGGGCCTGTGATTACCAAAAAGCAATTCATCGCCGGGGCGGTCTGCCCGGCGTGCAGCGAGCCAGACAAGCTGAAGATGTGGACCGAAGACAACGTGCCGCATCGCGAGTGCGTGGCCTGCGGCTATACCGACACGCTGAATGACCAGGGGCTGTCGGTGCCCAAAGAGCTGGGTACGCGAGTGAATACCTCGGCGTTGAAAGCGCCTGCGGACCCTAAGGTGCAGGCGGTGCAGTTCTTTCCTAATCCGAAGCTGAAAAAAGTCTGACCGTTGTAGGAGCCCGGCTTGCCAGCGATAGCGCTCATGGGATCGCTATCGCTGGCAAGCTTGGCGCCTCCCCTTGTTTTTCGTCCTTGCCTGTCGTCGTGATCCAATCCTTCATTGAGCACAGTGCAAACGCACTCGTGCTGCAATCGCCATTCGCCAAAGCCGTGCGCAGCTTGTCGACATCGGCTCTCATCATGTAGCGGATGCCGTCCTTGAAGCCGTTACTGGTGCCAAAGCCGCCCACCGTCATCTCGTTCAGCGCCTCTTCCTTGCTCCAACCATTGATTCTTGAGCATCTGTGACATAACCGAGCAGAGGGTGGGAGAGAGTGCCCAGCTTCATCTGCAGGGGGTCAAGGAGGCGTGAGGGGTTCGTCAAAGAATCGTTAAGCCTCAGTCTTTAGTCGCTGAAACGATTCTCTACATCCTTAGCCTGCTATCATTTGTAACTATTGATTGCCGCTGCGTTCTATCCCCTTGGATAGGTTGGATCCAATTCGCTGCTGAAAAACCCACAAGCTGCTCCCAGAAGCGGCTGATAAACCCGTGACCACATGATGAGGTGCCACCATGTCTGATCAAGATCAAGACAACCCCCGGCGTGACTTTCTGCGCAAATCCTTGACCCTGATCCCGGTTGTCACGGTTGCCAGCACCGGCCTTGGCGGTTCGATGCTGATGGCTACGCCTGAGCCCGCCCAGGCGGCACCTGCCAAGCCAGTGGTTACCGAAAAGTCCTACGAGCCCACGTATTTCACCGCTGAGGAGTGGGCGTTTATCAACGCCGCCGTCGAGCGCTTGATCCCTGCCGATGCTCAAGGCCCGGGCGCCTTGGAAGCGGGCGCGCCGGAATATATCGACCGCCAGATGAACACCCCTTACGCCAGCGGCGCCCTATGGTTCATGCAAGGCCCGTTCAACGCCGATGCGCCGCCGGAAATGGGCTGGCAGAGCAAATTGGTGCCCAAGGACATTTATCGACTGGGCATTGCCGCGACGGATGCATGGTCGAAGGCCTTCAACGGTAAAACTTTTGCTGCGCAAGACAGCGCTACCCGAGACGATATATTGCGCCGCCTCGAGGCAGGTGGCAGCGAAGTGACAGCGCATTTTGAGGCGGTGCCGCCGAAGATGTTCTTCAACCTGTTGCTGCAAAACACCAAGGAAGGGTTCTTCTGCGACCCGATCCACGGTGGCAACAAAGGCATGGTCGGCTGGACCATGATCGGCTTCCCCGGCGCCCGCGCCGATTTCATGGATTGGGTGGAACGCAACGAGCAGTACCCCTTCCCGGCAGTTTCAATCCGCGGCGAGAGGGCCTGAACGTGGCGACCATCATGAAAAAAGTGGATGCGGTGATCGTAGGCTTCGGCTGGACCGGCGCGATCATGGCCAAGGAACTGACGGAAGCGGGCCTCAACGTGGTAGCGCTGGAGCGCGGCCCGATGCAGGACACTTATCCGGACGGCAACTACCCCCAGGTCATCGACGAATTGACCTACAGCGTGCGTAAGAAACTCTTTCAGGACATCTCCAAAGAGACGGTGACCATTCGCCATAGCGTGAATGACGTTGCCCTGCCTAACCGTCAGCTGGGTGCGTTCTTGCCGGGCAACGGCGTGGGCGGCGCAGGCCTGCACTGGTCGGGCGTGCATTTCCGTGTCGACCCGATTGAGCTGCGCATGCGCAGCCACTATGAGGAGCGCTACGGCAAAAGCTTCATTCCCAAGGACATGACCATCCAGGACTTCGGCGTGAGCTATGAAGAGCTCGAGCCGTTTTTCGACTACGCAGAAAAAGTCTTCGGCACTTCCGGCCAGGCCTGGACCGTAAAAGGCCAGTTGGTCGGCGAAGGGCGTGGCGGCAACCCGTACGCACCGGATCGCTCCAACCCGTTCCCCCTGCAAGCGCAGAAAAACACGGTGTCGGCGCAGTTGTTCCAGAAAGCCGCTGCCAGCGTCGGGTACAAACCCTACAACCTGCCCTCGGCCAATACCTCGGGGCCTTACACCAACCCCTATGGCGCGCAGATGGGCCCGTGCAACTTCTGCGGTTTTTGCAGTGGCTACGTGTGCTACATGTACTCCAAGGCCTCGCCGAACGTGAATATCCTGCCGGCGTTGCGCCAGGTGCCGAACTTCGAGCTGCGGCCTAATTCCCATGTGCTCAAGGTCAACCTCGACAGCACCAAGAGCAAGGCCACCGGCGTGACCTACATCGACGCCCAGGGGCGCGAATACGAGCAGCCGGCGGACTTGGTAATCCTTGGCGCCTTCCAGTTCCACAACGTGCGTCTGATGCTGCTGTCGGGCATCGGCAAGCCCTACGACCCGATTACCAACGAGGGCGTGGTGGGCAGGAACTTCGCCTACCAGAACATGGCGACCATCAAGGCCTTCTTCGACAAGGACACCCACACCAACAACTTCATCGGTGCGGGCGGTAATGGCGTGGCCATCGATGACTTCAACGCCGACAACTTCGACCACGGCCCCCACGGTTTCGTGGGCGGTTCGCCGATGTGGGTCAACCAGGCGGGCAGCCGGCCGATTGCAGGCACCTCCAACCCGCCGGGCACCCCGGCCTGGGGCAGCGCGTGGAAACGTGCCACTGCCGATTATTACACCCACCAGGTGTCGATGGATGCCCACGGCGCCCATCAATCCTACCGGGGCAACTACCTGGATCTGGACCCGGTTTACCGAGATGCCTACGGCCTGCCGTTGCTGCGTATGACGTTCGACTGGCAGGAAAACGACATCAAGATGAACCGCTTCATGGTCGAGAAGATGGGCAAGGTTGCCGAAGCGATGAACCCCAAGGCGATTGCGGTACTCGGCAAAAAGGTGGGTGAACACTTCAACACGGCGTCCTACCAGACCACCCACCTCAACGGCGGCGCGATCATGGGCACCGACCCGAAAACCAGCGCGTTGAACCGTTATCTGCAGAGCTGGGATGTACACAACGTATTCGTCCCAGGCGCGTCCGCTTTCCCACAGGGCTTGGGTTACAACCCGACCGGCCTGGTGGCGGCATTGACCTACTGGTCGGCCCGGGCGATCCGCGAGCAGTATCTGAAAAACCCCGGCCCACTGGTTCAGGCATAAGGAGCGATGACCATGAAAGCACTTGTTATCGCGACCTTTGCCCTTTTCAGCAGTTGCTCTGCGAGCGCCGCTGAAACCGACTTGATCAAGCAGGGTGAATACCTGGCCCGGGCGGGTGACTGCGTGGCCTGCCACACCGCCAAGGGCGGTAAGCCCTTTGCCGGCGGCCTGCCGATGGAAACCCCCATTGGTGTGATCTATTCCACCAACATCACGCCGGACAAGACCGGCCTGGGCGACTACAGCTTCGAAGATTTCGACAAGGCCGTACGCCATGGCGTCGCCAAGAACGGCAGTACGCTTTACCCGGCCATGCCCTACCCGTCTTACGCACGCGTCAGCGACAGCGATATGCAGGCGTTGTATGCGTACTTCATGAAGGGGGTCGAACCCGTTGCCCAGGAGAATAAGGACAGTGATATTCCCTGGCCCTTGAGCATGCGTTGGCCGTTGGCGGCGTGGCGTTGGATGTTTGCGCCTGCAGTCGACGCGCATCAGGCGCCTGCCGCTGCCGACCCGGTGATCAGCCGCGGTGCCTACTTGGTCGAAGGCCTCGGCCACTGCGGCGCGTGCCATACGCCACGGGCCCTGACCATGCAGGAAAAAGCCCTGAGTGCCACTGACGGCGACGCTTTCCTGTCCGGCAGCGCGCCACTGGAAGGTTGGATCGCCAAGAGCCTGCGCGGCGACCACAAGGACGGTCTCGGCAGTTGGAGCGAGGAGCAACTGGTGCACTTCCTCAAGACCGGTCGCAGTGATCGCAGTGCGGTGTTTGGGGGCATGAGCGATGTCGTCGTCCACAGCATGCAGTACATGTCTGAAAATGACCTGACAGCTATCGCCCGTTACCTCAAGAGCCTGCCGGCGGTGGACCCCAAGGACACGCCGCACTCGTACGACAAGCAGGTGGCGGATGCGCTGTGGAAAGGCGATGACAGTCAGCGGGGCGCCTCGGTGTATATCGACAACTGCGCCGCTTGCCACCGTACCGATGGCCATGGCTATACACGCGTGTTCCCGGCATTGGCGGGCAACCCTGTCCTGCAGACAGCGGATGCCACGTCATTGATCAACATCGTGTTGAACGGTGGCACCTTGCCGGCCACCCACACGGCGCCGTCCACGTTCACCATGCCGGCGTTCGCCTGGCGCCTGTCGGATCAGGAAGTGGCGGATGTGGTCAGTTTTATCCGCGGCAGTTGGGGTAACCAAGGCACGCCGGTAAAAGCCAGTGAGGTGGCGGACCTGCGCAAGAACGATATGCGCACAACCTCTGGCGATGACCTGGGGCAAGTGACGCAAAAGCACTGATCCCTCCCTGACCGCCAAACGGCACTGGTCAGAAGCCTTGCGCCTCGATACTGTATATAAAAACAGTATCGAGGCGTTTTCATGTCTACTCCGCTGCCGCCCCGAGGCCGGGGCACGGCCACCAACCTGCATAACCGCTTTGCGCCCACTGTCAGCGTGGCCGAGGACGATGGGTGGTTCCAGGAAGTGCCGCCGACCCAGGGCACGGAAGTGCGCATCGAGACGGCCAGGACCATCATCACCCGCAACAACTCGCCGGACTTGCCCTTTGATCGCTCGATCAATCCTTACCGCGGTTGCGAGCATGGCTGCATCTACTGCTACGCCCGGCCCAGCCATGCGTATTGGGACATGTCGCCAGGGTTGGATTTCGAAACCAAACTGATCGCCAAGACCAACGCCGCGGATGTGCTGGAACAGCAGCTGTCGAAGCCGGGTTATGTGTGTGCGCCGATCAACCTGGGTTCCAACACCGACCCGTACCAGCCGATCGAGCGCGAGTACAGGATCACCCGCAAAACCCTGGAAGTGTTGCTGCGGTATCGCCACCCGGTGACCATCATCACCAAGGGTTCGCTGATTTTGCGCGATCTGGATCTGCTGACCGAGTTGGCGCGCCAGCGGCTGGTGGCCGTGATGATCAGCCTCACCAGCCTGGACGACGAACTCAAGCGCATCCTGGAGCCACGCACGGCGGCGCCCAAGGCGCGATTGCGGGCGATTCGGGTGATGCGTGAGGCGGGGATCCCGGTGGGTGTGCTGTGCTCGCCGATGATCCCGATGATCAACGACAGTGAGTTGGAAAGCCTGTTGACCGAAGCCCATGCCGCTGGCGCGCAAAGCGCGGCGTACATGATGCTGCGCCTGCCGCTGGAGGTGGCACCATTGTTCGAGGAGTGGCTGGCAGCCCATTACCCGCAACGTGCGGCCCATGTGATGAGCCTGGTGCGCCAGGTGCGTGGCGGCGAGGTCTATGACAGCCGGTTCGGCGTGCGCATGCGTGGCGAAGGCCCGTTTGCCGATTTGCTGGCGCAGCGCTTCAGCAAGGCGATCAAGCGCCTCGGGCTGAACCGGCGGGAGGGTTTCAATCTGGATTGCACAGCCTTTTGTCCACCGGGCAGGCAGATGGCTTTGTTGTAGAATGAGCAGGAAGAATGTGAGGTTCCTGTAGGAATAGTCGCGTTTTGACATCACTGAAACCCGCGTCCTAGAGCGGTTCATTCAGTTTGAGTTAAGTTTCGACGGTTACCTTGTTCAGCGAGTGACTGATGAGTCGACGTTCTGGTCTGTGGTATTTACAACTATTGCACCAGCCTGGCGTCAGAACTGAGCTGAAAACTCCCCTGCATTAATCAAGAGGATGAATCATGAGTGACAAGGATAAACAGCCGTTGGCTGCGTCGGCTTCTGCCTCTCCAGTGGCGGAAACCGCCGATGCAGCGCTAAAGCATATCGTTGACGGCTTTTTGCATTTCCATCACGACGTCTTCCCGCAGCAGGAAGAACTCTTCAAGAAACTCGCCACGGCACAGAGCCCACGGGCGATGTTCATTACCTGCGCCGACTCGCGCATCGTGCCTGAGTTGATCACCCAGAGTTCGCCTGGCGATCTGTTCGTAACCCGTAACGTCGGTAACGTCGTGCCGCCTTATGGGCAGATGAACGGCGGTGTTTCCACGGCCATCGAGTACGCGGTACTTGCCCTGGGCGTGCAGCACATCATCGTCTGCGGGCACTCTGATTGCGGCGCCATGCGTGCGGTTCTCAACCCGGCCAGCCTGGAGAAGATGCCAACCGTCCGGGCTTGGCTGCGACACGCCGAGGTCGCCAAGTCCATGGTCGAGGACAACTGCGACTGCGCCAACGAAGGCGAGAGCATGAAGGTGCTGACCGAAGAAAACGTCATTGCCCAACTGCAGCATTTGCGTACCCACCCTTCCGTGGCTTCGCGCATGGCCAATGGTCAGTTGTTTATCCACGGTTGGATCTACAACATCGAGACCAGCGAAATACGCGCCTACGATGCCGACCAGTCGGCGTTCCGACCGTTGGGCGGCGACGGGCCGATCCCTTGCGCGACGCCTAAAGCGCGCTTCTAAAACACTTCCCTGCCGGGTAAAGCGGTGGCTGCCATGGACGCAGCCAGGCTTTACCGCGCCCGGCGAATGCCTCGGGAGAGTCATCATGCGTGCTGCTCAATTGAAAGCTGTATTGCCACGGGAGCTGCTCGCTTCCGTGGTTGTGTTTCTGGTCGCCCTGCCCCTGTGCATGGGCATCGCGATCGCCTCCGGCATGCCGCCTGCCAAAGGCCTGATCACCGGGATCATCGGTGGCCTGGTCGTGGGTTGGCTGGCGGGTTCGCCGTTGCAGGTCAGTGGTCCCGCCGCCGGTTTGGCTGTGTTGGTATTCGAACTGGTGCGCCAGCACGGGATGCTGATGCTCGGGCCGATCCTGTTGCTGGCCGGCTTTCTGCAGCTGGTAGCCGGGCGTTTGCGCCTGGGTTGCTGGTTTCGCGTCACGGCCCCGGCGGTGGTATACGGCATGCTGGCGGGGATTGGCGTACTGATTGTGCTATCCCAGATTCACGTGATGCTCGACGGCGCGCCCAAGCCCTCGGGGTTGGACAACTTGACAGGCTTCCCGGCGGCGTTGGCCGAGGCGATCCCGACCCTGGGCGGTGGCCTGGGCTGGCAGGCGGGATTGCTCGGGTTGTCGACGATGCTGGTGATGTACGCCTGGGATAAATGCCGCCCGCAGACGCTGCGCTTTGTGCCCGGCGCCTTGTTGGGCGTGGGCCTGACCACCGTTGTCAGCCTGATCCTGGCGTTGCAGGTCAAGCGCGTCGAGGTCCCGGAGAACCTCGCCGACGCCATCGATTGGTTGCGTCCAAGCGACCTGTTGAACCTCGCAGATCCCCAACTGTTGATCGCTGCTTTTGCGGTCGCGTTTATCGCGAGCGCAGAAACCCTGCTCTCCGCCGCGGCAGTCGACCGCATGCACAGTGGTCAGCGTTCTGATTTCGATAAGGAATTGTCCGCTCAGGGTGTAGGCAACATGCTCTGTGGCCTGGTCGGCGCTTTACCGATGACCGGCGTGATCGTGCGCAGTTCGGCCAACGTGCAAGCCGGTGCTACCACGCGTTTGTCGGCGATGTTCCATGGCCTGTGGCTGCTGGCGTTCGTGCTTCTGCTGTCGAGTGTGCTGCAAAGCATCCCGGTGGCGAGCCTGGCGGGCGTGCTGGTGTACACCGGTATCAAGCTGGTGGACGTCAAGGCGTTCAAGGCGTTGGGCCGCTATGGGCGGATGCCGATGTTCACCTATGCGGCTACGGCGCTGGCGATCATCTTTACCGACCTGCTGACCGGCGTGCTGGTGGGCTTCGGGTTGACGCTGGTCAAGCTGGCATTCAAGGCTTCACGCCTCAAGGTCAGCCTGATCGACTTGCCCCAGGAAGGCGAGATGGAGTTGCGCTTGACCGGTGCGGCGACCTTTCTGAAAGTGCCGGCGTTGACTCAAGTGCTGTCGACGGTGCCTGCGGGGAGCACTGTGCACGTGCCGCTCAATAACCTGAGTTACATCGACCATTCCTGCCTGGAGTTGCTGGAGGAGTGGGGGCGGGCCAATGCGGCCAAGGGCTCGAAGCTGGTGATCGAGGCGCGCGGGTTGAAGCGCCGGTTGGAAGGCAGGGTGCGGACGACGACGGGGATAGGTTCAGCGGCTTCAACAGGCTGACGAAACCGGGTCAAAGATGGGGGAGCGGACAAGCCAGCTCCCCCATTTGACCTCTGAGGGGCTGGAAATCAGGCAGGCTGATCCAGCGCCAGCTCAACCCCCAACTGCCGCGACAGGCACGGCCAGCGCTTCCACGCAGCTTCCGTGTCCGGGCTCTTCAGCTGGTCGCGATAGGCTTCGACCGACTCCAGCGCAAAGCTGTCCTCGTTAAGCATTTCGTCCACCGCGTGGTGCACGGCTTCATCCAATTGGTTGGCGAATGCCTCGCCGATCAGTTGATGGGCAATGACATTGGCCACCGTGGTGTCGGCCGGTATCAACGGCTGGCCAAAATGCTTGATATACAGATCGTTGACTTCCTCCACCAAGCGATGGGCCAGGTAGGCCTCGTCCAGAAGGCTGTCGAGCCCTTCATGGCCGGCCAGGATGGCGGGCGGTTGCAGGAAGAAATGCTCGGCAATCTTCAGCACCGGCTTGATCTGGCTTTCGATACCCGCCTCGCGGGCTACGTCGTTGGCGGCGTCGAGTAAGTCTGGGACGAGGTCGATGTAGGCCGTTACAAAGCGGGTCATGACAATGTTGCGATCACCGTCAGCCAGGGAGATGGCCGAATGCAGGTGCGGCAATTGTTTTTCCAGTTGCTGGGCAAGCTGGCCCGTGCTGGCTTCGTGTTGATGGGCACGGGAAATCTGCTCGCGCAATGCGGCGGTGTTCATGAAAGCTCCAGTGATGCAGGCGTAGGAAAAGGGAGAGGATAAGGTAGCTCGTTTATACGAGCGCCTAAGACGCATTTGTCATAATTATTTCATGGTTATGCACCTGCGTTATATCCAATTGCCATCGTTCGTCGGATAAACGATTCCGCCCCCGTATTTATTAGCGCCAACCGGTCATTTCTGCTCATTTGCCCCTACACATTGCGGGGTTGCAGAGCGTGTCTATACTCGGATTTGTACGCGATTAGCTGATGACGCCAGACTGCATAAGCAGGCGAGGCTAAGCGGTTGTAAGCAGTATGGAAGCCGCTCCCTTCGACGCAGGTGCAAACCGGCGGGATAACAAGAACGATAAGGGGAACCCGCAATGATGCGACATCCACACGTTTGGATGGGCCTCCTGTTGTGGTCGGTATTCGGCCAGGCACATGCCGCCTGGACAACGAATATGGCGCCAGGGGCGACAGAAGTCAGTCACGCCGTGTTCGACCTGCACATGACCATTTTCTGGATCTGTGTAGTGATCGGCATCATCGTGTTTGGCGCGATGTTCTGGTCGATGATCGTTCATCGCCGGTCCACGGGCCAGGTCGCGGCCAAGTTCCACGAGAGCACTACCGTGGAGATCCTCTGGACCGTCGTGCCCTTGCTGATCCTGATCGCGATGGCCATTCCGGCGACCAAGACCCTGATCAACATCTACGACAGCAGTGAATCGGATATCGATATCCAGGTCACCGGCTACCAGTGGAAGTGGCATTACAAATACCTGGGCCAGGACGTGGAATTCTTCAGCAACCTGGCCACGCCCGCCGAGCAGATCCACAACCAGGCGACCAAGGGCGAACATTACCTGTTGGAGGTTGACCAGCCGCTGGTGTTGCCGGTGGGGGCCAAGGTGCGGTTCCTGGTAACGGCTGCCGACGTGATCCACTCCTGGTGGGTGCCGGCATTTGCGGTCAAGCGCGACGCCATTCCAGGCTTCGTCAACGAGGCCTGGACCCGAGTCGAGAAGCCCGGCATCTACCGCGGCCAGTGCGCCGAGCTGTGCGGCAAGGACCATGGCTTCATGCCCATCGTGGTCGAGGTCAAGTCCAAGGCCGACTATGACACCTGGCTTGGCGAACGCAAGGAAGAAGCGGCCAAGCTCAAGGAGCTGACCTCCAAAGAGTGGACGCTGGAGGAGTTGGTGGCCCGTGGCGACAAGGTCTACCACACCACCTGCGTGGCCTGTCACCAGGCCGAGGGCCAAGGCCTGCCGCCGATGTTCCCCGCGCTCAGGGGCTCCAAGATCGCCACCGGGCCGAAAGAGGGCCATCTGAGCATCGTTTACCACGGCAAGCCTGGCACCGCGATGGCGGCCTTTGGCAAGCAGCTTTCGGAAGTGGATATCGCCGCCGTGGTGACCTACGAGCGCAATGCCTGGGGCAACAACAAGGGCGACATGGTCACGCCTAAAGATGTGCTGGCCATCAAGCAGGCGGAAAGCAAATGACCGACTTGATCGCTTTCACCTCGACCCGCCCCGCCCACTCGCTTGCAGGAGAACGGCCATGAGCACTGTGATCGATGACCATGGTCACGCCGACCATGCACACGGCCCCGCCAAAGGGTTGATGCGCTGGGTGCTGACCACCAACCACAAAGACATCGGTACCCTGTACCTGTGGTTCGCCTTCACCATGTTCCTGCTCGGCGGCTCGTTCGCCATGGTGATCCGGGCTGAGCTGTTCCAGCCCGGCTTGCAGATTGTCGAGCCGGCGTTTTTCAACCAGATGACCACCATGCACGGCTTGATCATGGTGTTCGGCGCGGTCATGCCGGCGTTCGTCGGCCTGGCCAACTGGATGATCCCGCTGATGATCGGCGCGCCGGACATGGCCCTGCCGCGCATGAACAACTTCAGCTTCTGGCTGCTCCCGGCGGCGTTCCTGCTGCTGGTCTCGACGCTGTTCACGCCGGGCGGCGGACCGAACTTCGGCTGGACGTTCTACGCCCCGCTCTCCACCACCTACGCGCCGGAAAGCGTGACGTTCTTCATCTTCGCCATCCACCTGATGGGCATCAGCTCGATCATGGGCGCGATTAACGTCGTCGCCACGATCCTCAACCTGCGCGCGCCCGGCATGACGTTGATGAAAATGCCGCTGTTCGTCTGGACCTGGCTGATCACCGCGTTCCTATTGATTGCGGTAATGCCGGTCCTGGCGGGTTGCGTGACCATGATGCTCATGGATATCCACTTCGGCACCAGCTTCTTCAGTGCGGCCGGCGGCGGTGACCCGGTGCTGTTCCAACATGTGTTCTGGTTCTTTGGCCATCCCGAGGTGTACATCATGATCCTGCCGGCGTTTGGCGCCGTCAGCTCGATCATCCCGACCTTTTCGCGCAAGCCATTGTTCGGCTACACCTCAATGGTCTACGCCACGGCGAGCATCGCGTTCCTGTCGTTCATCGTGTGGGCGCACCACATGTTCGTGGTCGGTATTCCATTGGTGGGCGAACTGTTCTTCATGTACGCCACGCTGCTGATCGCCGTGCCGACGGGGGTAAAGGTGTTCAACTGGGTGAGCACCATGTGGCAAGGTTCGCTGACCTTCGAGACGCCGATGCTGTTTGCGGTGGCCTTCGTGATCCTGTTCACCATTGGCGGGTTTTCCGGGCTGATGTTGGCGATTGCGCCGGCGGACTTCCAGTACCACGACACCTATTTCGTGGTGGCGCACTTCCATTACGTACTGGTGCCCGGCGCGATCTTTGGCATCTTCGCCTCGGCCTACTACTGGCTGCCGAAATGGACCGGCCACATGTACGACGAGACCTTGGGCAAGCTGCACTTCTGGCTCTCGTTCGTGGGCATGAACATGGCGTTCTTCCCCATGCACTTCGTTGGGCTGGCGGGCATGCCGCGGCGTGTGCCGGACTACAACCTGCAGTTCGCGGACTTCAACATGGTCTCGTCGATTGGCGCCTTCATGTTTGGCGCTACGCAGATTTTCTTCCTGTTCATTGTGATCAAGTGCATCCGTGGCGGCCCGCCGGCGCCGGCCAAGCCATGGGATGGTGCAGAAGGCCTGGAATGGAGCGTCCCCTCGCCTGCGCCTTACCACACGTTCACCACGCCGCCGGAGGTGAAATGAACGCTCTGTTCGTCATGCTGGCACCCCTCCCTTGTGGGAGCGAGCTTGCCCGCGAAAGCGCTGTATCAGTCGCCACAAACAGTGCCTGGCAAGCCGCGTTCGCGGGCAAGCTCGCTCCCACATTGACCGCGTTCGGTTCGGGTGAAGGTCATGGCTGAGTCCGTGCCGCTCAAGCGCCTGGTCACCCGCCTGCTGATCCTGGTGGTGGCGATGTTCGCCTTCGGTTTTGCGCTGGTGCCGATCTACGACGTGATGTGCAAGGCGTTCGGCATCAACGGCAAGACTGCAGGGCAGTACGAGGGCGAGCAGGTCGTTGACCTGTCGCGTCAGGTGCGGGTGCAGTTCTTGTCCACCAATGCCATCGACATGGTCTGGGATTTCTACGCGAAGGCGGACGAAGTGGTGGTCAACCCGGGTGCGGTGACCGAGATGCTGTTCGTGGCCTACAACCCCACCGACAAGCCGATGACCGCCCAGGCCGTACCCAGTATCTCGCCGGCCGAAGCGGCGATGTATTTCCACAAGACCGAGTGCTTTTGCTTCACCCAGCAAGTGCTACAGCCAGGCCAGCGGATCGAGATGCCAGTGCGTTTCATTGTCGACCGCGACATGCCCAAGGATGTGAAGCATCTGACCCTGGCGTACACGCTGTTTGATATCACTGCGCGCCAACCGCCGGTGGCTGCCCATAGCGGCGGCTAGCTACTGTTTGCCCGCTCAATCAGGAGAGCGAATACATGTCGACTCATGATACGTACTACGTACCGGCGCAAAGCAAATGGCCGATAATTGCCACGATTGGCCTGCTGGTCACGGTGTACGGCCTGGCCGTGTGGTTCAACGACCTGAAGGCAGCACGCCCAGAATCCCACGGCCCGTGGATCTTCTTCGTCGGTGGCCTGCTGGTGGCCTATATGCTGTTTGGCTGGTTCGGCGCCGTGATCAAGGAAAGTCGCGCGGGTTTGTACAGCGCCCAGATGGACCGCTCGTTTCGCTGGGGCATGAGCTGGTTCATCTTTTCCGAAGTGATGTTCTTTATCGCGTTCTTCGGTGCGCTGTTTTATGTGCGGCACCTCTCCGGCCCCTGGCTGGGCGGCGAAGGTCACAAGGGCGTTGCGCACATGCTGTGGCCGAACTTCGAGTTTGCCTGGCCACTGCTCAACAACCCTGATCCCAAAATGTATCCCGCGCCGGAAGGCACCATCAGTCCTTGGGGCCTGCCGCTGGTCAATACCCTCTTGCTGGTGAGTTCCAGCGTCACCATCACCATCGCCCACCATGCCCTGCGCAAAGGCCATCGCGGCGCGCTGAAGGTCTGGCTGGCGCTTACCGTGCTGCTGGGCCTGGCGTTCCTCGGGTTCCAGGCCGAGGAATACATCCACGCCTATAAAGAGCTGGGCCTGACATTGGGCTCGGGGGTGTATGGCGCGACGTTCTTCATGCTCACGGGCTTCCACGGCGCCCACGTCACCATTGGCACCCTCATCCTGTTCGTGATGCTGATGCGCATCCTCAAGGGGCATTTCAATGCCGAGCACCAGTTTGGTTTCGAAGCCGCCAGTTGGTATTGGCACTTTGTGGATGTGGTGTGGATCGGGCTGTTTTTCTTTGTCTATGTGCTGTGAGTCGACTTACCACGGCGCATGAGAAACCAGTTGGCCACTGAAAAACCCCCAGGTGATCAACGCCAGGGTGATCACGGCCAGTACGACACGCACGGTCAAGGCAGTGACGAGGCGGTTGGAGTTGCCCTCGTCCTTGACCAGGAAGAACAAGCCACTGAACAGGCTCACGACGGTCGCGATCAGCATCAGGGCAATAGCGGCTTTGAGCATGGTCGGGCTCCAATGGGATGGGCGGGCAATGAAAACAAGTATAGCCAGCGCCGCAAAACGCTTTCGTCCAGGGATCGCACCCACCTTAGTGGTGCTGGTCCTGCTGCCGTTGATGGTGGGCCTGGGGTTCTGGCAACTGTCTCGTGGCCATGAAAAGCAGCGGCTGGTGGACAGTTATACCGAGCGGCGCGCGGCGGACCCGATCAGCAGTGCGCAACTCAACGACATGGCTGACCCGGCCTTTCGCCGCGTGCGGCTGCGCGGGCAACTCGATGCCGAACATAGCATCTTCCTCGACAACCGCCTGCGCGACGGCAAGGCCGGCGTCGAACTGCTGCAGCCTTTCCACGACCAGGCCAGCGGGCAGTGGCTGTTGCTCAATCGCGGCTGGTTACCCTGGCCGGATCGGCGCACGCCGCCGGTCTTCAGCACTCCGGATCAACCGTTGAACCTGGATGCCTGGGTCTATGTCGCTCCCGGCGAAACCTTCCAGCTGCACGCCGACCCGACGGGTGCGCAATGGCCGCGACTGCTGACGGCATTGCACCCTGGCGCGTTGTGGGCAGAGTTGGGGCGCAGCGGTTTCGCCTACGAGCTACGGGCCGAAGCCGGCCCGGGTACCTATGAAACCACCTGGCCTATCGTGGCCATGGGGCCGGAAAAACACCTGGCTTACGCCGTGCAGTGGTTCGCCATGTCGCTTGCCCTGCTGGCGCTTTATCTCTACCTCGGATGGCACAACAAAAAGGAGAAGCCCCATGGGAGCGGCCATGAATCCACTCAACATGTCTGAAGTGCCTGATCGGCGCAAAGGCCGTTGGCAGCTGATGCTGATCTTGATGATGGTGATCGGCCCGATGGCGCTGGCGACCTTCATGTACAAGCTGCAGTTCTGGGTGCCGGACAGCCGCAGCTACCACGGGGAGATGATCGGCAACGGCCAGACCCGTGCCGATATTGGCGTGCAGGCCGATGAGCAGCGCTGGCAACTGCTGGTGACCGCACCCGCGGCCTGCGCCGCAGATTGCCAGCAACTGGTGTACCTCGCGCGGCAATTGCAGATAGGCCTGGGGCGCGATGCCTCCCGCGCCAGTCATGCCCTGGCCAGTGCCCAGCCGCTCGGCAGCGACTACGAGGCCAAGCTCAAGGCGGAGTACCCGCAACTGCAGCGTTACCCGCTGGACCTGTCGACCTTCAGTAAAAACGCCGGTGCACCGGGGGATGCGCAACTGTGGATCGTCGATCCCCACGGCAACCTGGTGCTGCGCTACGACGCCAAGGTCAAGGGCAAGGACTTGCTCAACGACCTGCGCCACCTGCTGAAACTGTCGAACATCGGATAAGGGCATCGTCATGGCCAAACCTGGATTTCGCCTCGCGTTGTTTGCCACCTTGCTGGCGCTGATCGTGGTGCTGCTCGGCGCCTATACGCGCCTGACCCACGCCGGCCTCGGTTGCCCGGACTGGCCCGGCTGCTACGGCTTCATCAGCGTGCCCAACACCGAAGCCCAACTGGCCCATGCGCAGCTGCATTTCCCCGATACGCCGGTGGAGGCGGACAAGGGGTGGGCCGAGATGACTCATCGCTACTTTGCCGGCACCTTGGGCTTGCTGATCGTGCTGCTGGCCGCGCGCGCGTGGAGCCATCGGCGCGATCCGGGCCAGCCGGTGAAGTTGCCGCTATTTGTGCTGGCGGTGGTGGTCGCGCAGGCCGCATTCGGCATGTGGACGGTGACGCTGAAACTGTGGCCGCAGGTGGTCACCGGGCATTTATTGGGCGGCTTTGCGACCTTGAGCCTGCTGTTTCTGCTGACCCTGCGCTTGTCCGGCGTACTGCCCGCCTTGATCGTGCCCAAGCGCCTGCAATATTGGGCGACCGCCGGCCTGGTGCTGGTGATCGGCCAGATTGCGTTGGGTGGCTGGGTCAGCTCCAACTACGCGGCGGTGGCGTGTATCGATTTACCGACGTGCCATGGCCAATGGTGGCCTGCAGCGGATTTCGCGAATGGCTTTCATCTGACCCAGCACATCGGCCCCAACTACCTTGGCGGGCAGTTGGACAGCGAGGCGCGCACGGCCATCCACCTCACCCACCGCATCGGGGCTGTCATCGTCAGCCTGGTGCTGCTCGGCTTGGCCTGGCAGCTGCGCGCGGTCGGTATGACACGGCTGGCCGGCGTGTTGCTGATCGCCCTCGCGGCGCAAATCTGCCTGGGCTTGAGCAACGTATATTTTCATCTGCCACTGCCGGTCGCGGTAGGGCATAACGCCGGCGGTGCTGCCTTGCTGCTGACGCTGGTACTGGTCAACTATCACGCCCGCACGAGCCTCGTCAGGGTGCGCAACCAGTTGCCGTTCGGCTGGCGCTTTATCCCGCGCAAACAGGTCTCGGGCCTGATTACCCTTAAAGGAGAGATGCCATGGCGACCTTGATCAGCGCGCGCCCCGGCCAGGCGATCTGGCGTGATTACCTGGAGCTGACCAAGCCGAAGGTGGTGGTGCTGATGCTCATCACCTCGCTGGTGGGGATGTTCCTGGCGACGCGTGCCGGCGTACCGTGGACGGTGCTGGTGTTTGGCAACCTGGGGATTGCGCTGTGTGCGGGTGGTGCGGCGGCGGTCAACCATGTGGTGGATCGGCGCATCGACGCGGTGATGGCGCGTACCCACAAGCGACCGTTGGCGCAGGGGCGGGTGTCGCCGTTGGCGGCATTGGCGTTTGCATTGTTTCTGGCTGTTGCAGGATTGGCGCTGTTGCTGGCGTTCACCAATCCGCTGGCGGCCTGGCTGACGCTGGCCTCGCTGCTCGGTTATGCGGTGATCTACACCGGCTTTCTCAAGCGCGCGACGCCGCAGAATATCGTCATTGGTGGCCTCGCCGGTGCGGCGCCGCCGCTGCTGGGATGGGTCGCGGTCACCGGCCACGTGAGCGCCGAACCGTTGCTGCTGGTGCTGATCATCTTCGCCTGGACCCCGCCGCACTTCTGGGCCCTGGCCATCCATCGCAAGGAGGAATACGCCAAGGCCGACATCCCGATGTTGCCGGTGACCCATGGCGAGCACTACACCAAGGTGCACATCCTGCTCTATACCTTCGCCCTGCTGGCGGTGAGCCTGATGCCCTATGTGATTCATATGAGCGGCCTGCTGTACCTCGCGTGCGCACTGCTATTGGGCGGGCGCTTTCTGCAATGGGCCTGGGTGTTGTACCGTGGCGGTCGGCCGCACGCGGCGATCAACACCTTCAAGTACTCTATCTGGTACTTGCTGCTGCTGTTTATTGCCCTGCTCGTAGACCACTACCTACTGTTGAACCTATGACTCGAACTCAAAAAACTGTCTTCATCCTGGTGGCCCTGGTGGCATTGATCATGGGCCTGACCGTCAACAAAGTGCTCTCGGGCAAGGGCCAGGGCGACCCCACCGCCTTGATCGACGCCGGCATCATCCTGCTGCCGCAAAGCCGCCAGCTGCCGCCAGTGACCATGACCAACCAGGAAGGCCAGCCAGTGCTGGTCAACGACCTGAAAGGCAAGTGGAGCCTGCTGTTCTTCGGCTACACCTTCTGCCCGGACATCTGCCCGACCACCCTCGCCCAACTGCGCCAGATCAAGAGCGAACTGCCCAAGGAGGCGGTGGACAAGTTGCAGGTGATCCTGGTCAGTGTCGACCCGAACCGTGATACGCCGAACCAGCTCAAGCAGTACCTGGGTTATTTCGACCCGCAGTTCCAGGGCCTGACCGGCGCGAATGTGGAGGAGGTGCAGAAGGTCTCGAATGCGGTGAGCATTCCGTTCATCCCGGCCGATACCAGCAAGCCGAACTACACCGTCGACCACAGCGGCAACCTGGCGTTGATCGGGCCGGATGGGACGCAGCGTGGGTTTATTCGTGCGCCGTTGAATAACCAGAAGCTGGTCGCGCAGTTGCCGGTGTTGTTGAAGCGTCCATAAGCCTTGCGCCTATGCCGCGGCCAACCCCGCCCACTGTAGGAGCCGGCAAGCCAGCTTCTACAAGTGGGTTTTGGGTGCTTCGGGGGATCAGAACGCGGGCTTGATCGCGCCTTTGTACTTCTCTTCGATGAATTGCTTCACTTCAGGCGTGTGCAGGGCTGCAACCAGCTTCTTCACGGCGTCCGAGTCCTTGTTGTCTTCGCGGGTCACCAGGATGTTCACGTAAGGCGAGTCGCTGCCTTCGATGACCAGCGCATCCTTGGAAGGGTCCAGCTTGGCTTCCAGCGCGTAGTTGGTGTTGATCAGCGCCAGGTCGACCTGGGTCAGCACGCGCGGCAGGGTGGCGGCTTCCAGTTCGCGGAACTTGAGGTTCTTGTCGTTCTTGGTGATGTCCTTGATGGTCGACAGGATGTTGGTCGGGTCCTTCAGGGTGATCAGGCCGTTCTTGGCCAGCAGCAACAGCGCGCGGCCGCCGTTGGTGGCGTCGTTCGGGATCACCACGTTGGCGCCGCTTGGCAGATCGTCGAGCTTCTTGTACTTGCTGGAGTAGGCGCCCAGGGGCTCCAGGTGCACAGCACCGACGCTCACCAAGTGAGTGCCCTTGGCTTTGTTGAATTCATCCAGGTACGGCTGGTGCTGGAAGAAGTTGGCGTCCAGGCGCTTTTCGGCGACTTGTACGTTTGGCTGCACGTAGTCGGTGAAGACTTTGACCTGCAGGTCTACACCTTCCTTGGCGAGGGCAGGTTTCACGAATTCGAGGATTTGCGCGTGGGGAACCGGCGAAGCGGCGACCGTGATGGTCTCGGCATGGGCGGAAAACGCGGCAACGGCGGCGAAAGCAACCAGTAGTTTTTTCATCCAACAAGCTCCTTGTTCGGGCATGGGCCGGCGCGGCCGGCCATGGCCGTTATTTTCGAGAAAAGTGCACCACCAGCTTGTCGCCGACGGTTTGCAGAATTTGCACCAGGATCAATAGCATCACCACGGTGACGACCATCACATCGGTCTGGAAGCGCTGGTAACCGAAGCGGATCGCCAGGTCGCCCAGGCCGCCGGCGCCCACTACACCGGCCATGGCCGTGTAGGACACCAGTGTAATCGCCGTCACCGTAATCGCTGCGAAAATGCCCGGGCGTGCTTCGGGCAGCAAGGCATTGATGATGATCTGGCGCGTGCTGGCCCCCATGGATTGCGTGGCCTCGATGATGCCGCGGTCAACTTCGCGCAGGGCGGTTTCCACCAGGCGCGCAAAGAACGGCGTGGCACCCACGACCAGCGGCGGAATTGCACCCGCCACGCCCAGCGAAGTACCGGTGAGCAACACCGTGAACGGGATCATCACGATCAGCAGGATGATGAACGGCAGCGAACGCAGGATGTTCACGATCAGCGAGAGCAACGCGTACAGGCCTTTCTGTTCGAACAGTTGGCGCGGGCTGGTGAGGAACAGCAACACGCCCAGGGGCAGGCCCAGCACCACGGTGAAGAACAGCGAGCCGAACAGCATGGTCATGGTGTCGCCAGTGGCCAGCCAGATTTCGGACCAGTCGATATTGGCGAAGAAACTCAATAGGACTTCCATTAGCGCAGGACCTCCATGTGGACGTCGGCGGCGGTGAAGCGGGCAAACGCGGCCTCCATGTCGCCGCCGGTAATGGCGAGGGTCAGTTGCCCGTAGGGGATGTCTTTGATGCGGTCGATACGACCGGCGAGGATGCTGTAGTCCACACCCGTTTCGCGGGCGACGGTACCCAGCAGCGGCGCGTAGGTCGCTTCTCCCTGGAAGGTCAGGCGCACGATACGGCCCGGTACGTGGGCGAAGTCATCGCGTTGCTCACCTTCGTCAACCTGCTCGGCTTCTTGCACGAAGCGCTTGGTGGTTGGGTGCTTGGGGTGCAGGAACACATCGGCCACCGAGCCTTGCTCGACAATCACGCCAGCGTCCATCACGGCCACCTGATCGCAGACGCGGCGGATCACGTCCATTTCATGGGTGATCAGCACGATGGTCAGCTTCAACTCGCGGTTGATCTCGGCCAGCAGTTGCAGCACCGAAGCGGTGGTCTGCGGGTCGAGGGCGCTGGTGGCTTCGTCGCACAGCAAAATCTTTGGCTTGGTTGCCAGGGCGCGTGCAATGCCGACGCGTTGCTTTTGGCCACCGGACAATTGCGCCGGGTACTTCTTGGCGTGGTCCGACAAGCCAACGCGCGCGAGCAATTCTGCAACGCGCTGGTCGATTTCCTTGCGCGACAGCTCGCCCGCCAACGTCAGCGGCAGTGCCACGTTGTCAGCGACGGTCTTGGAGGCGAGCAGGTTGAAGTGCTGGAAGATCATCCCGACCTGCTGACGGAAACGGCGCAGGCCGTTGGCGTCCAGGGCGGTGACTTCTTCGCCATCCACCTTGATCTGGCCGCCACTCGGTTCTTCGAGGCGGTTGATCAGGCGCAGGAGTGTGCTTTTACCCGCACCGGAGTGGCCGATCAGGCCAAACACCTGGCCGTTTTCGACACTCAAGCTGGTGGAGTGCAGCGCGGGGATATCCTTACCGGCGACGCGGTAGGTTTTATGGACGTTATGAAACTCGATCACGTAGCGAACCTTGTGGGGCGCATGGAAAAGGGATCAGCGGTTAGCCGGGCGCGCATTTTAGCCTGTCCGTATAGCGTTTCTTAGCATTTATTTCGCATTCAACCAGCGATTTGGCAATAACGCGATCAAAGGTCATAAAAAAGGAACGGTGCAAAACGGTGTCAGTCATTACTTAAGCAACTCGATTTCCCAGGTGCCGTGCCTGGGGTTTTGCTCAAACGAGCCGGGGATCGCTCTGGCCACTTTGAATAAGGAGTTTTGTCTGATGAGTACCAAGAAGCCAGCCACCCCGCCGAAGAGTGAACTTGCGGGCACCGATACCTTGGACCGTGGCAACACCAACGCCAAACTGCAGGCCCTGGAGGAATTCCGCTCCGACGCGACCGGCCAGGCCCTGCGTACCAACCAAGGCGTTAAGATTTCCGACAACCAGAACACCCTGAAAGTCGGCTCCCGTGGCCCGTCGCTGCTGGAAGACTTCATCATGCGTGAAAAAATCACGCACTTTGACCATGAGCGCATCCCGGAGCGCATCGTGCATGCCCGGGGTACCGGCGCCCATGGCTATTTCCAGACTTACGAGAACCATTCGGCGCTGAGCAAGGCCGGGTTCCTGCGTAATCCCGAGCATAAAACCCCCGTGTTCGTGCGCTTCTCTACCGTGCAGGGCCCGCGCGGCTCGGGCGACACGGTGCGCGACGTGCGTGGTTTCGCCGTGAAGTTCTTCACCGACGAAGGCAACTTCGACCTGGTGGGTAACAACATGCCGGTGTTTTTCATTCAGGACGCGATCAAGTTTCCCGACTTTGTCCACGCGGTGAAACCTGAGCCTCATAACGAAATTCCTACGGGCGGCTCGGCCCACGATACGTTCTGGGATTTTGTTTCGCTGCAGCCGGAATCGGCGCATATGGTTCTGTGGGCAATGTCTGACCGTGCGATTCCGAAAAGCCTGCGTGCCATGCAGGGTTTCGGTATTCACACCTTTCGCTTGATTAACACCGAAGGTAAGTCGAGCTTCGTGAAATTCCACTGGCATCCGAAGGTCGGCACTTGCTCCCTGGTGTGGGACGAAGCGCAAAAGCTTGCCGGTAAAGATACCGATTACCACCGTCGTGACCTGTGGGAAGCCATTGAGGGGGGCGACTACCCCGAGTGGGAACTGGGTGTGCAAATCGTCGCGGAAGAAGACGAGCACAAGTTCGACTTCGACCTGCTCGACCCGACCAAGATCATCCCCGAGGAGCTGGTGCCGATTACGCCGCTGGGCAAGATGGTACTTAACCGCAACCCGGACAACTTTTTCGCCGAAGTCGAACAGGTCGCCTTTTGCCCAGGCCACATCGTGCCGGGTATCGACTTCACCAACGACCCGCTGCTGCAAGGCCGTCTGTTTTCCTACACCGACACCCAGATCAGCCGTCTCGGTGGTCCGAACTTTCATGAGCTGCCGATCAATCGGCCCGTGGCGCCCTTCCACAATGGCCAGCGCGATGCCCAGCACCGCACCGTGATCGACAAGGGGCGTGCGGCGTACGAGCCTAATTCGATTGATGGCGGTTGGCCGAAGGAAACGCCACCGGCGGCTCAGGATGGTGGTTTCGAGACCTATTACGAGCGGGTCGATGCCAACAAAGTACGTGAGCGCAGTGAGTCGTTCGGTGATCATTTCTCCCAGGCCACGCTGTTCTTCAATAGCATGAGCCATCACGAGAAAGAGCACATCATCGCCGCCTACAGCTTCGAGTTGGGCAAGGTGGAGCGCGAGTTCATCCGCGCCCGTCAGGTCAACGAGATCCTGGCCAATATCGACTTGGAGCTCGCCAAGCGCGTGGCGCAGAACCTGGGTCTGCCGGCACCGACCAAGGGCACTGTGCCGCCACGCAAGACCTCGCTGAAAGCGTCGCCAGCGCTGAGCCAGGTCAACTTGCTGTCGGGCGATATCAAGACGCGCAAAGTGGCGATTCTTGCCGCGAACGGCGTTGATGGTGCTGCAATTGATGCGCTGAAGAAGGCACTGGAAGCTGAGGGCGCACATGCCAAGCTGCTGGGGCCAACCTCGGCGCCGGTGAAGACCGCTGATGGCAAGAGCCTTAAGGTGGATGCGTCGATGGAAGGTATGCCGTCGATTGCATTCGATGCGGTGTTTGTCCCTGGCGGGAAAGACTCTGTGAAAGCCTTGAGTGGTGATGGCGTGGCGTTGCACTTCCTGTTGGAAGCGTACAAGCACCTGAAGGCGATTACCGTCGCCAGCGATGCCAAGCCATTGCTGGATCTGTTGAAGCTTGAGGCGGATGCGGGATTGATCGTCGGGTCGGATGCCAAGGCGTTCAAGGCGTTCTTTGCCGCGATTGCCCAGCACCGGGTCTGGGACCGTGAGCCGAAGGCCAAGGCGATTCCGGCTTAAGCGCCTGCTCGGCTACTAGAGCGCTTTCGCGGGCAAGCCCGCTCCCACATTTGAACTGCATTCACGTGTGGGAGCGGGCTTGCCCGCGATACTTTTACTCCGCCTTGCGCGGAATCAGCACAATCTGGGCCGGAATATTCTTAAGAATCTGCCGGTGAATCTTCAGGTCATACCCTGAGTCGATACGTTTCACCCGTTTGGTCAGCAACGTGGCCAGCCACGGGTAATCCTCCGTGCGCGGCGCCTGGATGCTCACATCGCACTGGTAATTCACCACGTCGGTGGCAATTGCATCCAGCTGGTGGCGCAGTTCTTCGATATTGGTGAGGTTCAATGCCACGGTCGTGCTGGGCGCAGCCGGGTCGATGACCTTGGCCGGGGGCTTGGCTTCGGCCGCTTTCAGGGCCGCCTCGGCTTTGTCCAGCTCGGCTTTGCGGGCATGGGTGATGGCGCTGTTCACGCCGCCGGTCAGCGCGGGGGCCTTGGGCATCAACGCCCGGGCACGGCTCAGGGCGGTGGCGGCTGCGTTGACATCACCCTTTTGCAGCACGACCTGGCTGCGCTGCAGGTACGCTTCCGCCAGTTGGCGCTGATAGGCTTCAAGCGCCGGGTCATTAGGCGATTGGGCCTGCAACGCGGCCAGTTGGTCTTCGGCCGTGGCCAGCTCGCTGCTGGCCAGGTTTTGCTCCAGCTGCGCGATGGCCGCAGCGCGTGCGTCCGGGGCCTCGGGGGCGGCGGGCGGTGTGCTTTGACAGGCGCCCAGCAGCAGGGAAAATGCGGCAAGGAGCAGATAACGGGAGGTGAACGGCTTCATTCCTGCGACTCTCTATTTGCGCAAAAAGCGAGCAAGTCTACACCCCTCGACGGGGCAGGACAAAACTCAGCAGAAACAGGGCGGCGGCCGTGACCACTATCGATGGGCCGGCCGGCGTGTCCTTGAACCAGGACAGCGCCAAGCCACCGCACACTGCAAGCATCCCCAACAGGCTGGCGCCGATCGCCATTTGCTCCGGCGAACGGGCATGGCGCTGGGCAGCGGCTGCAGGAATGATCAGCAACGACGTGATCAACAATACGCCCACTATCTTCATCGCGACAGCAATCACCACGGCGATCAACAGCATCAGGGCCATGCGCAGGCTCGGCACGGGCAAGCCTTCCACCGTCGCCAGTTCTTCGTGCACGGTAATCGCCAACAGTGGGCGCCACAGGGCTACCAGCAGCAGCAGTACCGCCGCGCTGCCGCCGAGGATCCACGCAAGGTCGGTGGGGCTGATCGCCAGCAGGTCGCCGAACAGGTAGGCCATCAAGTCGATGCGCACTTCGTGCATGAAGCTCAGCACCACCAGGCCCAGGGACAGCGTGCTCGGCGCCAGGATGCCCAGCAAGGTGTCGGAAGCCAGGGGCTGACGCTGTTGCAGGGTCACCAGCAGCACCGCCAGGAGCAGGCAGCCCACCGTCACGGCGATGGTCGGGCTGACATCCAGCAAGAAGCCCATGGCCACGCCCAACAGCGCAGCATGTGACAACGTGTCGCCGAAATAAGCCATGCGCCGCCAGACCACGAACGAGCCCAACGGGCCCGCTACCAACGCCAAAGCCAAGCCTGCCAGCAGGGCGTAAAGCAGAAAATCAGCCATGCTTGCAGCTATCTCCATGAACGTGGGTGTGAGGGGGGGTAGGATCGTCCACCACGGCGCCATGCAAATCGTGGGCGTGGTCGTGATGGTGGTGATAAATCGCCAGGCTCTGGGCGTTCTTGCCGAATAGCTCGACGAACGCCGGGTCACCGCTGACTTGCTCAGGGTGACCGGAGCAGCACACGTGACGGTTGAGGCACACCACCTGGTCGGTCGTGCTCATCACCAGGTGCAAATCGTGGGACACCATCAGCACGCCACAGCCATGGCGGTCGCGCAGGCGAGTGATCAGGCTGTACAGCTCGGCCTGGCCGGCGACATCGACGCCTTGTACGGGCTCATCCAGCACCAGCAGTTCCGGCTCGCGCAACAGGGCGCGGGCCAGCAGCACGCGCTGCATTTCGCCGCCGGAGATGCTTTGCACCGGGCTGTCGATCACCTGTTCAGCGCCGACTTCCTTGAGCGCTGCCTGGGCACGGGCGCGGTCAACCCCCGGCACCAGGCGCAGGAAGCGCAGCACGGACAGTGGCAGTGTCGGGTCCACGTGCAGCTTTTGCGGCATGTAGCCGACGCGCAGTTTGGGTTTGCGCCAGACGCTGCCGGTGTCGGGCTTGAGCAAGCCGAGTACGGCACGCACCAGGGTGGTCTTGCCAGCGCCGTTGGGGCCGATCAGGGTGACGATCTGCCCAGGCTCCACGCTCATTGCGATGTTATCCAGCACGTTTTGCCCGGCAAACGTGACCCCGACTTTCTCCAGGCGGATTAACGCGTTGCTCATCAAGCCCCCTGGCAGCCCGAGCACAGGCCGACCACTTCGACCGTTTGCCCTTCGACCTGGAAGCCGACCTCGGCAGAGCTTTTGACGATGGCGTCGCTGATGCTTTTCTGTTCAAGCTCGATGGCGGCGTGGCATTCGCGGCAGATCAGGAATTGGCCCTGATGCGCGTGTTCCGGGTGGCTGCAGCCAACAAAGGCGTTCAGCGAGGCAATGCGGTGCACCAGGCCGTTTTCGAGCAAAAAGTCCAGCGCGCGGTACACGGTCGGCGGCGCTGCGCGACGGCCATCTTGCTCGCTGAGCACGCCGAGAATGTCGTAGGCACCCAGTGGCTTGTGGCTCTGCCACACCAACTCCAGCACGCGGCGACGCAAGGCGGTCAGGCGCAACCCCTTCTGTGTGCACAGGGTGTCGGCCTCCGACAGCGCGGTATGCACGCAGTGAGAGTGGTCATGGGGACGGCTGGCAAGCGGTGTTTTAGGCATGAGCGGCGACAGATATTTGATAGAGACGTTATTATGTTACCCGTTCCTACGCCATTGAGTGGTCATCGTGTCCCGACTTTTTCCCGTTTTTGTCGTATTTGTCACCAGTTTGTTCATCGCTGGCACCGCTCAGGCCGAGGTCAAGGTACTGACCAGCATCAAGCCATTGCAGTTGATTGCCGCTGCCGTGCAGGACGGCGTGGCGGTTCCCGAGGTGCTGCTGCCGCCGGGTGCATCGCCGCATAACTATGCGTTGCGACCATCCGACGTACGGCGTGTGCAGTCGGTGGACCTGCTGTACTGGATCGGCCCGGATATGGAGAGTTTCCTGCCGCGCGTGTTGAAAGGTCGTACGGCAGCAACGGTGGCCGTGCAGGATCTTCCCGGTATGAAGCTCCGTCGATTCGCCGAAGATAGCCACTCGCACGCCGACGATGCCGACGAACACGATCACGATCATCGCCCTGGCAGCCTGGACGCGCACCTGTGGTTATCGACCGTGAACGCGCGTGTGATTGCAGCACGCATGGCGACTGACCTGGCCGCCGCCGATCCGGCCAATGCCGCACGTTACCAGCGCAACGTGAAGGCCTTCGATGAGCGCCTGGATGCTCTGGATGCTCGACTCAAGGCACGCCTGGCGCCGATTGGCAGCAAGCCGTATTTCGTGTTCCACGAGGCCTTCGATTACTTCGAAGACGCTTACGGGCTCAAGCATGCCGGTGTGTTCAGCGTTGCCGCAGAGGTGCAGCCCGGCGCCCAGCACGTAGCCGCGATGCGTACGCGTTTGCAGGAGGTGGGCAAGACGTGTGTGTTCAGTGAGCCGCCATTGCGTCCGCGGCTGGCTGAAACGCTGGTCGCCGGTTTGCCGGTGAAGCTGGCGGAGTTGGATGCGTTGGGTGGCTACACGTCGGCCACGGCTCAAGGCTACGAGCAGGTGTTGGAGAAGTTGGGGAATGATCTGGCGGGTTGCCTGGAATCGCTCTGACCGCCAGCCCCGGTCTCATGTGGGAGCTGGCGTGCCTGTGACGCCGTCAGGTCAGCCAGCTTCCCCGTCGACCCGCTGGTGTTCTAGAGCGCGAACGGCAGTTGGACGGTTACCTGCTGGCGCTGCACCAGCCGATGCTCGAACTCCGCCGGGTCATGGATCAACACATCCTGCCCGGCAAATGATTCGGCTGCGATCAGGCGCGACAGCCAGAACCGCACGCAGGCTACGCGCAGCATGGTCGGCCACAACTCCGCTTCCCTGGCGGTAAATGGCCGCAGGCCTGCGTAGGCGCCCAGCAATGCCCGAGCGCGTTGCCCATCAATCACGCCATCGGCGTCCGAGCACCAGTCATTCAAGGCGATCGCCACGTCATAGAGCATTGGCCCGGAGCAGGCGTTGTAGAAGTCGATCAGGCCCGTGAGATGCGTGCCTTCGAACATCGCGTTATCGCGAAACAGGTCGGCGTGAACGTTGGCGCGTGGCAGCGCGAGGATCTGGGCCTTGTGCGCTTCGATCTCGGTCAGCGCCTCTTGCAGCAGTCGCTGCTGTGCATCGTTCAAGTGCGAAATGAGTTGCGCGCCTTCGCTGAGCATCCAGTCCAGGCCGCGATCGGTCCTGCGTTCCAGCACCTTTTCGCCTTGCGTTGCCAGGTGCAGGTGGCCAAGCAGGTCGCCCACCTGGGCACAGTGCTGGGCATTGGCGTCCTTGATGTGCTTGCCGGCCAGGCGCGGTTGCAGCAGGGCCGGTTTACCCTTCAGTTCGCGCAGGGCCACGCCATCGGTGGTGCGCAGGGCGTAGGGCACGGGCAGTTCGGCGTCGTGCAGCACGTCGAGCAATTCGATGAAGAAGGGCATTTCTGCGACCGGGCCGCGTTCAACCAGGGTCAGGACGAACTCGCCCTGCTCCAGGCTGATAAAGAAATTGGTGTTTTCACTGCCGGCGGCAATCCCCTGGAAGTCGATCAGGCGGCCGAGCCCGTAAGGGGCGAGAAAGGTTTCCAGCTCGGGCCGAGCCAGGGGGGTGAACACAGACATGGTTAAAACTGCCAGTACGGGCGCCGCGGTGCGCGGCGCCAATTGATGTTAAGAAATCATTTCCATTCGAAGATCTTCCATGACGGGATCAGCATATCCGGCTGGTCAGAGCGGATGAAGTTCGCATCGGTTCCGTCCGCACGCACCAGGAAATACGGGGGTGCCCCCTTCGGTGTCACCTTGATTGCGTACAGGAAACCATTCTGGCGGTACTCCTGGATGGTCTTGTCGCCCTCCGTGCGAATGGTCACTTCCGGATCGCCTCCGGGGGCGTCGTCTGCCGCCATGGCAGCCATCGGAGCGAGTGCAATCAAGCCGGTCAACAGCAGGCGATTGAATGTACGCATGATAACCTTGTCCCTTTGTCGTCATTGGTCCGGCTATTCTAGCGCCTGACCCGCCGAAAAGGTTGATTCTGCTCATGAGCCAAGCACCCCTCGTCCTGGTGGACGGTTCTTCCTATCTGTACCGCGCCTTCCACGCGCTGCCACCGCTGACCACCTCCAAAGGCCTGCCCACCGGCGCGGTCAAGGGCGTGTTGAACATGCTCAAAAGCCTGCGCAGGCAGTATCCGGACAGCCCGTTCGCGGTGGTGTTCGACGCCAAGGGTGGGACCTTTCGCGATGACATGTATGCCGAATACAAGGCCAACCGCCCCAGCATGCCCGATGACATGCGACTGCAGATCGAGCCCCTGCACCAGAGCGTGATCGCCCTGGGGTTCCCGCTGTTGTGCGTCGAAGGCGTCGAGGCCGATGACGTGATCGGCACCCTGGCCCGCAGCAGTGCGGCCGCTGACCGTCCGGTGGTGATTTCCACTGGGGACAAGGACATGGCCCAACTGGTCGACGGGCACATTACCTTGGTCAACACCATGACCGGTAGCGCCATGGACGTTGAGGGCGTGAAGGAGAAATTCGGCGTCGCTCCCGAGCAGATCATCGACTACCTGGCATTGATGGGCGATTCCTCCGACAACATCCCGGGCGTCCCGGGCATCGGTCCGAAGACCGCTTCGGGCTTGCTGGTCGGCGTGAACGGTGGCCTCAAAGAGCTGTATGAGCAGCTGGATATTGTGCCGACCCTGCCTATCCGCGGGGCGAAGACGCTGCCAGCGAAGCTGGAAGAGCACAAGGAGATGGCCTTCTTGTCCTATCAGCTGGCGACGATCAAGGTCGATGTACCGCTGGACGTGGGCCTGGAAGATCTGCACCTGATCGAACCCGACCGTGAAAAGCTGCTGGAGCTGTACACGCTGCTGGAGTTCAAGAGCTGGTATGAAGAGATCCAGCGCGACGCCAAGCGGGTTGAGCTCAAGGCGGCTCCTGTTGTTGAAGAGGTCATTGAAACTGTGGCGCCGGCAGAGGCGACCTACACCACCATCCTCGACCAAGCGACGTTCGACGTCTGGCTGAAGAAACTCAACGACGCCACGCTGTTCGCCTTCGACACCGAAACCACCGGGATCGACGCCCAGCGCGCCCAGTTGGTGGGGGTCTCCTTCGCTGTGCAGCCCCATGAAGCGGCCTACATCCCACTGATCCACTCCTACATCGGCGCGCCGGAGCAGTTGGACCGCGACACCGTGCTGCTGGCCCTGAAACCATTGCTGGAAGACCCGACCAAGCTCAAGGTCGGCCAGCACGCCAAGTTCGACATGAACATCCTGGCCAACTGCGCCATCGGCGGCGACCCGGCACACGGCATTACCGTGCGTGGCATCGCGTTCGACACCATGCTCGAATCCTACGTGCTGAACGCCACCGCAACGCGGCATGACATGGACAGCCTGGCCAAGAAATACCTGGACTACGACACCGTCGCCTTCCAGGACATCGCTGGCAAGGGCGCCAAGCAGCTGACCTTCGATCAGATCGCGCTGGAGCAGGCCGGCCCCTATGCGGCGGAAGACGCCGATGTGACCTTGCGTCTGCATCAGGCGCTGTTTGCGCAACTGAGCGCCCTCCCTAGCCTGGCAAGTGTACTCACGGATATCGAGATGCCGTTGGTGCCGGTGCTGGCCCGTATCGAGCGCCAGGGCGCGCTGGTCGACAAGGATCTGCTGGGCATCCAGAGTATCGAGCTGGGCAACAAGATGGTCGAACTCGAGCGCCAGGCGTTCGAGATCGCCGGTGAGGAGTTCAACTTGGGTTCGCCCAAGCAACTGGGTGCGATCCTGTACGAAAAACTCGGCCTGCCGGTGTTGAAAAAAACCGGCAAGGGCCAGGCGTCGACGGCCGAAGAAGTGCTGGCAAAGCTCGCCGAAGATGACTACCCGCTGCCCAAGGTGCTGATGCAGTACCGCAGCATGAGCAAGCTGAAAAGCACCTACACCGATCGCCTGCCGGAACAGATCAACCCGCGCACCGGGCGTATCCACACGTCCTATCACCAGGCGGTGGCAGCGACTGGGCGGTTGTCTTCCAGTGATCCGAACCTGCAGAACATCCCGGTGCGTACCGCCGAAGGTCGGCGGATTCGCCAGGCGTTCATCGCGCCCAAAGGCTACAAACTGCTGGCGGCGGATTATTCCCAGATCGAGCTGCGGATCATGGCGCACCTGTCCAAAGACGAAGGGTTGATGAATGCCTTCCGTCACAACCTCGACGTACACACGGCCACCGCGGCCGAGGTGTTTAAGGTTGAGCTGTGCGATGTCACTTCCGACCAGCGTCGCAGTGCCAAGGCGATCAACTTCGGTTTGATCTACGGCATGGGCGCGCAGAAGCTTGGCAAGGACATTGGCGTCGATACCAAGACGGCCAAGGCCTACATCGATGTGTATTTCGCCCGTTATCCCGGGGTTCGCGAGTACATGGAGCGCACCCGTGCCCAGGCATCCGATCAAGGCTTCGTCGAGACTTTCTTCGGTCGCCGCCTCTACTTGCCGGATATCCATTCCAACAAGCCCCAGGAGCGCGCGGCCGCAGAGCGCACCGCGATCAACGCGCCGATGCAGGGCACGGCGGCAGACATCATCAAGAAAGCCATGGTGCTGGTGGACAACTGGCTGGCCGATTCAGGCCTGGATGCCAAGGTGATCCTGCAGGTGCACGACGAATTGGTGCTGGAAGTGCGCGAGGACCTGGTCGCGCAAGTCAGCGAGAAGATTCGCGAGCACATGAGTGCCGCTGCCCAGCTGGACGTGCCGTTGCTGGTGGAAGTGGGCGTGGGCGATAACTGGGACGAAGCGCACTGATTGCGGGGATTTGCCACCACGTTGCGTGGTGGCAGAGTGCTTTAGTGCAGAAGGTGCCGTCAGTTATTTCCAATAGTTTTTTGAACCTGCCGGAACTTAACCCGTGAACTGCCACTCAGAGTTACTGAATGGGTGGTGAAGCCCTTCAATGCTCCTATGTTGTGTTAAGTGTTGGCAGATATCTGGACCCCGCCCTAGCGGTCCGGAACTTGAACCCCGAACTTCCCCTCCCCATACGAAGTCCGGGGTTTTTTTTGCCCGCAGAAAAGTTACTCCGCGATTTCCGCGCCTTTGTCTGCCAGCTCCATCCAGCCGGCCAGCACGGTGTAAGCCTCTTCCAGGCCCATGCGTTTGGGCGCCGAGAACAGCTGGATGGTGATCGCATCACCCCAGCCTTTACGGATTTCTGACTGCACTTTGAGCAGGGTGTTCTTGGCGGCGCCGTAGGTCAGCTTGTCGGCCTTGGTCAGCAGGATATGCATCGGCATGCCGCTGGCCACAGCCCAATCGAGCATCAGCAGGTCGAAATCGGTCATCGGATGGCGGATGTCCATCATCAGAATCAAACCCTTCAAACTCTCCCGGCCACCCAGGTAAGCCTCCAGGTGACGCTGCCAATGCAGCTTCAGCGGGATAGGTACTTTTGCGTAACCGTAGCCCGGCAGGTCGACCAGACGCCGATCATCGTCTAGCTTGAAGAAATTGAGCAGTTGCGTACGGCCCGGGGTTTTCGAGGTGCGTGCCAGGCTGGCGTGAGTCAGGGTGTTCAGCGCGCTGGACTTACCGGCGTTGGAACGACCGGCAAAGGCGACTTCAAAGCCTTCGTCATCGGGGCATTGGTCAACTTTGGCGGCGCTGAGCATAAACGTGGACTGTTGGCACAGGCCGAGGATGGGATTCTTGAGTTGCATGAGTTTTCCGATGTGGGCGGTGCCGAGAAAAGGTGCGGCAAGCGGTGTCGTTTCCGTTTCAGTAGCGCCAGTATATAATGCCGCAGATTTTGTGTGTGCTTTGTCCCAGCGAAGGATGAAGTTCACGGGAGCGATAGACCTTTATTGCGCATTAGAACGCAAAACGCTCTCAAACCCTGAAATGGTCGACGTATGACCAAGTGGTTGCTTGCTATCGGTGTCCTGCTCCCGCTTTACGGCGCTCAGGCTACACAGGATCCGGAAGCGGTGTACAACCGAGTTTGCGTGGCTTGCCATGCCGGCCAACTGCCCAATGCCCCCAAGCGGGGTGATCAAGCAGCTTGGAAGCCAAGACTGGCTAAGGGCATGGACACGCTGGTGCAACACGTGACCCAGGGTTTCAAGGCAATGCCGCCGCGTGGTTTGTGCATGGACTGCAGTACTGAGGATTACCAGGCCATCATTGAGTTGATGGTGAGTAAACCCGGTAGATAACTCTTAAACCCCTTAGCCGTAGTTGGATTAGCTGATGAACAAACTGATCGTGAGTCTGCTGTTGACCTTGGGCATCACAGGCGTCGCCGTCGCTGCAGAGGGCCCCCTAAAAGGTGATGCCACTGCCGGGCAAGCGAAAGCCGCCGTATGTGGTGCCTGCCATGGACCGGATGGTAACAGCCCGGCGCCGAACTTCCCCAAGCTGGCCGGCCAGGGTGAGCGTTACCTGACCAAGCAACTGCACGACATCAAGGATGGCAAGCGCACGGTGCTGGAAATGACCGGCTTGCTGACCAACCTCAGCGATCAGGACCTGGCAGACCTCGCGGCGTATTTTGCCAGCCAGAAAGGCAGCGTGGGAGCTGCTGATCCGAAGCTGGTGGCCCGTGGAGAAAAACTGTTCCGCGGCGGCGACCTGGAAAAAGGTCTGCCAGCCTGCACCGGCTGCCACTCGCCAAATGGCGCGGGCATAGCCGCCGCCGGCTTCCCGCATCTGAGTGGCCAGCACGCGACCTACATTGCCAAGCAGTTGACCGATTTCCGTAAGGAAGAGGCGGGACGAGCCAACGATGGCGACGCCGCGATCATGCGCACCATCGCCCGCAAGCTGAGTGATGAAGACATTGCAGCGGTCTCCAGCTACATCCAGGGCCTGCACTGAGGTGCATGCAACGTTAACACTCGATTAATCCGGTGATGCAAGCATAAAAAGGGTGGCCCAGGCCGCCCTTTTTTGTGGCCGGTGCCGTTACACTAACGAACTCATGCCCGCGTAGACCTGTCACAACAAAGGTCGCGTGAGGCGACTTTATTTGTCCAGGAGTAAAGCATGCGTAATCTGATCCTCAGCGCCGCTCTCGTCACTGCCAGCCTCTTCGGCATGACCGCACAAGCTGCCGATGTGCCGCTTGAAGCCGGTAAAACCTATGTTGAATTGGCTAACCCGGTTCCGGTTTCGGAGCCAGGCAAGATCGAGGTGGTGGAGCTGTTCTGGTACGGCTGCCCGCATTGCTATGCTTTTGAGCCGACCATCAACCCATGGGTCGAGAAACTGCCTAAAGACGTCAACTTCAAGCGTATCCCTGCCATGTTCGGCGGCCCATGGGATGCACACGGCCAACTGTTCCTGACCCTGGAAGCCATGGGTGTGGAGCACAAGGTCCACAACGCGGTATTCGATGCGATCCAGAAGCAGGGTAAGCGCCTGACCAAGCCAGACGAAATGGCTGACTTCGTGGCCACCCAGGGTGTCGACAAGGACAAGTTTCTGGCCACATTCAACTCCTTCGCGATTCAGGGCCAGATCAAGCAGGCCAAGGAACTCGCGCAGAAGTATGGCGTGCAGGGCGTTCCAACCATGATCGTCAACGGCAAATACCGTTTCGACCTGGGTACCTCCGGTGGTCCTGAACAGACTCTCAATGTTGCCGACCAGCTGATCGCCAAAGAGCGCGCAGCCAAGTAAGGGGCCTGTCATGCGCCGCTGGGGTACCGAACGTGCTGTTGGCCTGCATGATCCGCAGGTCAACGAACATCACCTGGAGTCCACGGGCCTGCCGGCAGACAGTCGCCTGCGGCTGCTGAGCTTTAATATTCAGGTGGGCATCAGTACCGAGAAATACCGGCATTACCTCACCCGTGGCTGGCAGCACCTGCTGCCCCACAACGGGCGTGCCGGCAACCTGCAGAAGATCGGCAACCTGTTGAATGACTTCGACCTGGTTGCCCTGCAGGAAGCTGACGGCGGCAGCATGCGCTCCGGTTACATCAACCAGGTGGAACACCTGGCCCAACTCGGTGCTTTCCCTTACTGGTACCAGCAGCTCAATCGCAACCTCGGGCGCCTGGCACAGCACAGCAATGGCGTGCTCAGCCGCTTGAAGCCCTCCGCCATCGAAGACCACCCGCTACCAGGCCCCAAGGGGCGGGGTGCGATCCTCGTGCGTTTTGGCGAAGGCCCGGAGGCCTTGGTGGTGGTGATGATGCACCTGGCGCTGGGTGCCCGTACCCGCACCCTGCAATTGGCTTACATCCGAGAGCTGATTGGCAATTACAAACACCAGGTGCTGATGGGGGACATGAATACCCACGCCAGCGACCTGTTGATGAATTCTCCGTTGCGCGACCTCGGGCTACTGGCACCGCAAGCCGAAGCCACGTTCCCAAGCTGGCGCCCGCAACGCTGTCTTGACCATATCCTGCTCAGTCCTACCCTCACGCTCGAGAGTGTGCAGGTGCTGGCGCAGCCCATCTCCGATCACCTGCCGGTCGCGGTAGAGATTCGTCTGCCGGGTTCGCTGACGGCTGATGCATTACCCGCGTTGAGCCCCGGCCCTCGCGGACCCCTTGCATGAGCGACGACGCCCAGCGCTGGAAAGAGAAATACCTCAAAAGCATCGAGCAACAGGAAAAGCTCGAACGCCGGTGGGCCGCCCGCCTCGACTTGCTGCGCCGTGGGCTGGTGCGCAGCACGCTGGCCGCCGAGGGCACCGACCGCGCGGTCGACCAATGCATGAAGGAAATGCGCGACGTCGTGCGTACCGATGATATGGACGCCGCGCTTGCCGCCTTGTTGCCGCGCCTGGAAAAAGCCGTACTGGATTCGGAGCAGCGCCGCGAAACCCGGGTCGATCAGATCAGCACCGCGCTGACGTCCCTGGTCACTCAACTGCAAAAACTGCCATTACCCCGTGAAGTGGCCCGGCCGCTGAAGGCGTTCGCCAAGCAGTTGGACGGTCGAGTCAGCCAGGCACGTGAGATCCCCTTGCTGCTCAGCGAGTTGAGCGGCCTTCAAGGCCAGGCGCTGAACAACCTGGAGCCGGACGGCGAAACCACGCGGTCTGGGCCTGGGCTTCTGCAGCGCCTGTTCGGTTCCAAGGAGGTCGCAAACGAGGGCGTGACCAGCGAGCCAACACCCGCCCCTGCCGCGCAACCCGCAGTGGCCAAGCCTGTTGCTGAGCCTCAGCCGCCCGAGCCTGAGCCCGAGCAGTCCGAGGCGTTGACACAGGCCCTGCGCGCCTTTGCGCCGCAGTCTCAAGAGGCGGTTGCCCCCGCAGTTGAGCTGGCCGCACCCGCCAAGGTTGCCGAAGCTGCCAGCGAGACGTTTGTCTACGAAGCCCCGGCTCAGGCTGCTCCCCTTGACGTGCCCTTGGCGCGTGTCGAACCCGAGCCTCAGGCCGAACAAGCTGCATCGCAAAGCGCCCTCGCCGCCTTTATTGAACCGCCTGACGTCAAGGTCGAAGCCCCCGATGAGACCGTCATCGGTAGTCTGTCGCTCCCTCCCGTGCTGGAGGTCGAGCAGTCCGACCCTGACGAGCTGCAAGCGGGCGGCCCTTACTCCCTGCCCGATTCGCCGGAGCCATCCTACAGCTCCGTGGCCAAGCACATTGAAGACACCCTGCTTGGTCTGCTGGATGAGCTTTCCTTGCCCGAGCGCCATCGGCCCCAGGCCGAAGCCATGCGCGAGCGTCTTGCCCACGGCTTGAACTGGTATGAATTGCTGCCGATCCTCGATGACCTGGCCGTGTTGATGCTGGCGGTCACCGACAGTGGCCAGCATGAGTTCGAGGCTTACCTCAAGCAGCTCAACGAGCGTCTCGAAGCGTTCCAAGGGCATTTGCAGGTCGCCAGTGACGGCCATGCCGATAGCCGTTCCGCCGCCCGGGAGTTGGACACGCAGATCCGTGAACAGGTCGACGGGCTGCAAAGCAGCGTGCAGGACGCCGCCGACCTGGAAAGCCTCAAGCACGTATTGGAAAGCCACCTCGAAGGCCTGCTCGGCACCATGGATGAACACCAGCAGCAGCGCGACCAGCGCGAGCAGGAAACGGCCGCACGCCTTAAAGGCCTGGCTGAGCGGGTCGCCAATATGGAGCAGGAAGCCCAGGGCTATCGCGAGCACCTGGAGGTGCAGCGCCAGAAGGCCTTGATCGATCCGCTCACCGGCCTGCCCAACCGCGCCGCCTGGAGTGAGCGTCTGGATCATGAAGTCAATGCCTGGCATCAACGTGGCAACAGCCTGTCGCTGGCGATGCTGGACCTCGATCACTTCAAGCGCATCAACGACGGCTACGGCCACCTGGCTGGCGACAAAGTGCTGAAAATCATCGCCAGCGTGCTGCGAAAGCGCCTGCGCCCGACCGACTTTATCGCGCGTTTCGGCGGTGAAGAGTTTGTGTTGCTGATGCCAGACTCATCCCTGACGGATGCCCTGGCAGCGGGCGAGGTATTGCGTGCAGCGATCGAAGCCTGCCCATTTCACTTCAAGGGCGAGCCGGTGACCATCACCGTGTCCATGGGTGTGGCACAGTTTCAACCGGGAGAACGCAGTGACTTGGCGCTCAAGCGTGCCGATGCGGCGCTGTATCGGGCCAAGGCAGCAGGGCGTAACCAAGTACAGGCAGCCTAAAAAGATGTTCCATTTTGTAATTTGACGGCTGGGTCATAAACGGTACGTTACACTGTTGCATTATTGTCCTTCAGCGTAACGTCTTCCGCCATGAAATCCTTGTACATCGCCTTTGTGTTTCTTCTGCTCGCGGGCTGCGCCAGTGGTCCGCGCCTGGACACCACCCACCCCTCGGTGAACCACGACAACCGCATACAGTTCGTGGTCGTGCATTACACCTCCACCAACCTTGAACGTTCCCTGGCATTGCTTACCCACGGCCAGGTCAGCAGCCATTACCTGATCGGTGACGACGCCTCAGGCACCCTCTACAAGCTGGTGGATGAGAGCCAGCGCGCCTGGCATGCCGGGGAAAGCGAGTGGATGGGCCGTACCTGGCTCAACTCCAGCTCCATTGGTATCGAGATCGTGAACCCTGGCTACAAGGACACGCCGACAGGCCGCTTGTGGTATCCGTATTCCGAGGCGCAAGTGAAGTCCCTGGTGGTCTTGCTCAAGGACATCAGCAAGCGCAACGGCATCGACCCCAAGAACATCATTGGCCACAGTGACATCGCGCCGCTGCGCAAGCTTGACCCGGGCCCCCTGTTCCCCTGGAAGCGCCTGGCGGATGAAGGGCTAGGCGTCTGGCCGGATGCCCAGGCCGTCGCGCGGTTCCAAGTGCAATACGCCGCGGAACTGCCCAGCATTACCTGGTTCCAGGAAGAGTTGGCTCGCCTTGGCTATCAGACGCCCCAGACCGGCGAGCTGGATGTAGCGACGCGTCACGTGATCGCGGCGTTCCAGATGCATTTCCGGCCATCGCTGTTTGATGGCACGCCAGATGCGGAAAGTGCCGCGATCCTGCGTGCGTTGAACCGTCGTTAGAGCGGCAGCGCCATATAGAATTGAGTACCCTGCCCCGGCCGCGAGTACACGCCCATGCGGCCGCCGTGCAACTGCACGATCTCCTTGCACAGCGCCAGCCCGAGGCCGGCGCCGCCTTTCTTGCGGCCCACCTGGACAAAGGGTTCAAAGATCCGCCCCTGCTGCCCATACGCAATGCCCTCGCCGTTATCCTCGACGCTGATAATGACCCGCTCGCCATGGCGGCGCGCCTGCAGACGAATTTGCCCGCCAGCAGCGGTATGGCGCAGGGCGTTGCCCAGCAGGTTGTCGAGCACCCTTTCCAGTTGTGCCTGGTCCGCGTAGAGCCGCGGTAGATCGGGTTGAGCTTCTACGAGCAGTTCGATGTCTTGCGCGTTGGCTGGCTCGACGAAACGCGCCCGGGCATGTTCGAGCAGATCGGTGACATCGCACGGCCCCAGCGTGAGTTTCTGCAGGCCGTTCTGGTAGCGCGAGAAGTTGAGCAGGTCGTTGATCAGCTGCATCAGCCGCTGCATCTCCTCGTTGACCGTATCCAGCAGATCCGCTTCACGGGAGTCCGCAGGAAATTTAGCACGCTCGCGAAACAGCCCGAATGCCATGTGCATGCCGGTCACCGGAGTACGCAGTTCATGGGAGGCACGTAATACGAACTCGCTGCGCACCCGTTCGAAGGCGCGTTGTTCGGTGACGTCATGCAGCACCATCACTGCCCCGAGGATATGCCCCTGGATATGGCTGACGGGGGTCAGGCTATAGGTCAACAGGCGAAGTTCGCCTTCGACCTCCACTTCCAGGTCATCCGGTGCCCGTTCCAGGTTGCCGCCGCGCAATACCAGTTGCAGTTGCTCATCCAGTTCCGGCCGCGCCAGCGCCTCGCCCAGGCCCTGGCCGAGGCGTTGCTCATCCCAGCCCAGTTGACGCTGGGCCACAGGGTTTAGGTGCTCCAGGCGGCCTTGGCGGTCAATCATCAGCAGACCATCGTCGATGCTGTCGAGCACCGCTTGCAGGCGCTGTTGACCGGCCAGAAGTTCATCGACATTGGTCGCCTGATGCTGGCGTACCGCTTCGGCCATGATGCCGAAGCGACGGGTCAGCTGGTTCATTTCCGCTGCCGATGAGATCGGCAGCGTCACCTCGAAATCGCCTTGCCCGATCTTGTCCGCCGCCTTGGCCAGCGCCTCGATCGGCCCGCCAAAACGCCGCGCGATACCATGCGCCGTCACAAAGCCGATGATCAGCACCGCGAGGCCTACCAACCCCAGCAACCCGGCGATCAGCAAGGCGCGTTCGCGAGACTTGTGCTCGCTGTTGCTGATGTTTTCCAACGCCTGCTTGTGTTCGCTGATCAGGCCGTTGCGCAGCGTATTGAAGGTGTCGGTGAGTTTTTCCTTGGTGCCTGGCGGGGGGGGTGGTTGCTGGGACTCGTCAAAGGCCTCCAGTAGTCGCTGATACTGGCTTCGGGCCTCGCTGAAGCCTGTCCCGCGTCCGTCGCGCTGTTCATGGGCGATGCCCTGGTCCAGCAGTTCGAAGTAGCGCTGCTTGGAGGCTTGCAATGCCTCGGGGTCTGGGCGGTCCTCCAGCATCATGATCAGTTGGTCACCCAGGCTCTGGCGCAGCTTGAGCCCCAGGTCCAGGGTGATGAAGTTGCTGCGAATCAGGGATTCCTGGGTCTTGGCCATTTGCATGACGCTCACCAGGCCCAGGATCAGGCCCAACAGGGCGACGGTGATCAATGCTGAGATACTCAGGAATAACCGAGTGCGCAGCTTCATCGCTAACTTCATAAGGTACAGCTCACAGGTTGTACTGTTTGCGTTTGCGGTACAGGGTCGACGCGTCGATACCCAGGGTGCGAGCAGCCTGGTCCAGGGTGTCGCTGGTGGCGAGCACGGCGCCGATGTGGGCTTTCTCCAGTTCGTCCAGGCTCAGCGCCGCCCCGATGCGTGGAGCGTTGTTGGTTGGCTGCTCGGCCATCCCCAAGTGGCTGATTTCAACCTTCTCCTGTGGGCAGATGATACTGGCGCGCTCAACCACGTTACGCAGTTCTCGAATGTTCCCCGGCCAGCGGTAGTTGAGCAATGCTTCGCGCGCTTCATCGCTGAAACCGCGTGCCGGTCGGGCGTATTCCTTGACGAAACGCGCCAGGAACCGATCGGCCAGGGTCAGGATGTCTTCGCTGCGCTCGCGCAGCGGCGGCAGGTGCAAGGTGATCACGTTGAGGCGATAAAGCAGATCCTCGCGGAAGCGACCATCACGCACCATGTCTTCCAGGTTCAGGTTAGTGGCGGCGAGAATGCGTACATCGGCACGACGGGTGACGGGGTCACCCACTCGCTCGTACTCCTTGTCCTGGATAAACCGCAGCAACTTGGGTTGCAATGTGAGGGGAAAGTCGCCGATCTCGTCGAGAAACAGGGTGCCTCCGTCGGCCTGGTTGACGCGACCCAAGGTGCTCTCACTGGCCCCGGTAAAGGCGCCACGGCTGTGGCCGAACAGCTCGCTTTCCATCAGCTCAGCCGTCAGCGACGGGCAGTTGATGGTCACGCAGGACTTTTTCGAGCGTTTGCTCCAGCCGTGGATGGCGCGGGCCAGCTCACCCTTACCGGTGCCGGATTCACCCAGGATCAGGATGTTGGCGTCTGTCCCGGCCACCTGGCGCGCAGTTTCCAGCACCACCATCATGGATGGGCTATGCGAGTCCAGGCCGTCCTTGGGCTGGCGTACTTCGCCTTCGAGGGCTTCAAGGCGCGCAGAGAGCTGGCGCACTTCCAACTGCTTGGCAGTGGCAAGGCGTAGTTGGTCGGGGCTGCAGGGCTTGACCAAGTAGTCGGCGGCTCCGGCCTGGATCGCATCCACGGCGGTATCGACCGCCGAGTGGGCGGTGACTATCACCACGCGCATCCACGGTGCCTGAATGCGCATCTGGGCCAGCACGTCCAACCCATTGTCTTCGCCCAGGCGCAGGTCGAGGAAGCACAGGTCGAAGACCTGGCGCTGCATCAAGGTATCCGCCTGGGCTGCACTGTTGGCGGTGGCTACGGTGTAACCCTCGTCTTCCAGGCAATAACGGAAAGTGCGGAGGATCGCGGATTCGTCATCCACTAAAAGAATGCGGCCTTGAAGTTCCTTGGCTGATTCCATCTGTCCCGCGCTCCTTAAACTATGTGTGTATGAATGATGGTGGTTAGTCCCGGAATAATCGGGCAAGTTGCATGGTTCATTCTGATCGATAAAAGGCAATGTCGTGCAGCTATCTGCATCGCGTCCTACAAAGCCCCGCCTGATGGCGTTTCCATGCTTTCTTGCCAGTTCGGCAACACGCTTCACGTGTTCTATCCCTTGATCCGACCGCTGGCGATCGTGCATTTCGCACGGCTTGCGGGGGTGCATCGTGCAGGATGCTGGGCAGTCGTGTGACTGATAATATTTAACTCTTTGATTTTATTGAGTTTTATTTTGTAAAAAAGCTGGCATGCGCTCTGCAATATCTCTCCCAACGAATAATCAGAATGCGGGAGAACAGCAGCATGACTCGCCAAACCCTCAGCCAACTGCGTGTTTCGCCACTGCACTTGCAACAAGGCCTGTTTGCCAGCCTGGCCTTGATGGTCACGCTGATCGGTGGCCAGCAGTTGCAGCATTGGCAGCAGAGTCAGCAGCAGATTCCCCAGTTCGAACGTCCGGCCATGACCCAGACCCATTTCCGTTCCGTTGGCAGTGTTGCTGCCGATGTAACAGCCCCGCAACTGCAAATGGTTGACCAGGAATCTTCCCTGAGTGAACTGCCATCCCAGGAGCGTTGGGTGTTCTAGGCACCACAAGGCCACTCGTGTTGAGTGGCTGCACAGCACTACCGCTGTTACCTCTTAAAGAAGCATAAGGAGAATCACCATGTTGAGTTGGGCAATCACATTTCTGATCATCGCCATTGTGGCTGCAGTCCTGGGCTTCGGTGGCATCGCGGGCACCGCCACGGGTATCGCAAAAATTCTGTTTGTGGTCTTCCTGGTGATGTTCATCGCTTCGTTCTTCTTTGGTCGTCGCGGCCGAGGCTGAACATGACCACTTTGTCTTTCAAAGCCATTACTGCCGCCCTGCTGCTGGGCGGTAGCGGCTTGGCAATGGCCGCCAATGACGGCCAATCCCGAGCCAACGAATTGCTCAGCGCGGACCCGCAATACCGTGAAACGTGGCAAGGCGTAGTGAAGAAAGAAGAGCGCCTGCCGGAATGGGTCATGAACCTGTCTGGTACGGCCGAGCAGATGAATGCCGTGGAAGAAGATGGCGACAAGTACTTGGTCGGGCCGCTCTGCGAAACCGCGGACACCTGCTTGGACAAGCGCCTGATTGTTGCCTTCAGCCTCGACAAGGAGGATGCCTACGCCATGTTGGTGGAAGTCCCGGCCGGCCTGCCGGCGGACAAGTCCCCCACGCGGCACGCCGACTACCGCTTTATCGGTAAACCGGATGAAGGCATGCAGAAGTTGCTGATGGAGCAACTGAAGAAAGATCCGAATTGGTACTAGGTTCCGTCTGACGCGTTTGTCGTCTACGGGGCCAGCGTCCATAGAAAGAAGCCCCTCGCTTCTTTCTGTCTGCATTGCCCGCCAAGGGCGGTGCATGACCAAGGGGCCGGGTTGCTCTGATCAATCGCGATCGGCGCGACCTACGGGTACAGGGAGTGCCTGCGCAAGGGCCGGGTCAGGTGAAAAGCTGCGACGCAGGTTCACAAGCCCATGGCTTGCTGAACTTGCGGCGGGCTTGTCAGGCTCACCTGCCGCTTCGTATGCCCCACATAGTTGATAATTCCCTTTCTGCTCTTGGCCAACCGTTACTTGGTGTGTCGGCCCGACCATCTATCGATAAAATCTGGTCTGGTCCATAGGACACTTCCGACGCTAAACACCGGTATTCCCAGGCATTTCTGCCACAGCCCGAGAGACGTCCTGATTCTCTGAGCGAGCCGGCTTTGGCAGGTTCACGGCATGTCTGCTGGACAAAATGTCACATTTGAACTGACCGTTCGGACAGTTATTATTAAAAAAAGCCATGCCGATTCGGCATAGGGTAGGCGTTTACGGCATTAGACGTCGCTCCCTTGCATGGGAATAGTTGCGCCTTTTTTCGCCTGCCAGTAAGCCATTTCGGCCACGCTGCGGTGACCTTCCATGGAGGCAGATGCACACACTTTTTCGCTTTCGAGCGTTGCGGCTGGCGCATTTGCCTTAAGTTCACTTGAAGTAAGGGTAATGACATGAAGAAGGCAAAGCTAAGCCTCGCCTGGCAGATCCTCATCGGTTTGGTGCTGGGGATCGCAATCGGTGCAGTGCTCAACCATTTCAGTGCTGAAAAGGCCTGGTGGATCAGCAATGTGTTGCAGCCAGCGGGCGATATCTTTATCCGCCTGATCAAGATGATCGTGATCCCGATTGTGATCTCCTCGCTCATCGTCGGCATTGCCGGTGTCGGCGACGCGAAGAAACTCGGGCGTATCGGCGTCAAAACCATCCTTTACTTCGAAATCGTCACCACCATCGCCATCGTGGTTGGCCTGCTGCTGGCCAACCTGTTCCATCCGGGTGCCGGTATCGACATGAGTACCCTGGGTACCGTCGACATCTCCAAGTACACCGCCACTGCCGCTGAAGTGCAGCACGAGCATGCGTTCATCCAGACTATCCTCAACCTGATCCCTTCGAACATCTTCGCCGCCGTTGCCCGTGGCGAAATGCTGCCGATCATTTTCTTCTCGGTGCTGTTCGGCCTCGGCTTGTCGAGCCTCAAGCCTGAGCTGCGCGAGCCGCTGGTGACCATGTTCCAGGGCGTGTCCGAGAGCATGTTCAAAGTCACCCACATGATCATGAAGTACGCGCCGATCGGCGTCTTTGCACTGATCGCCGTGACCGTCGCCAACTTCGGCTTCGCCTCCTTGCTGCCATTGGCCAAGCTGGTGATCCTGGTTTACGTCGCCATCCTGTTCTTCGCTTTCGTGATCCTCGGTCTCATCGCCCGCCTGTTTGGCTTCTCGGTGATCAAGCTGATGCGCATCTTCAAGGATGAGCTGGTGCTGGCCTATTCCACCGCCAGCTCCGAAACCGTGCTGCCGCGTGTGATCGAGAAGATGGAAGCCTACGGCGCGCCGAAGGCGATCTGCAGCTTCGTGGTACCGACTGGCTACTCGTTCAACCTCGACGGTTCGACCCTGTACCAGAGCATTGCCGCGATCTTCATCGCCCAGCTGTATGGCATCGACCTGTCGATCGGCCAGCAACTGATGCTGGTGCTGACGCTGATGGTCACTTCCAAAGGCATCGCCGGCGTACCGGGCGTGTCCTTCGTGGTGCTGCTGGCCACCTTGGGCAGCGTGGGCATTCCGCTGGAAGGCCTGGCGTTCATTGCCGGTGTCGACCGCATCATGGACATGGCGCGAACAGCCCTTAACGTGATCGGCAACGCGCTTGCCGTGCTGGTCATCTCCCGTTGGGAAGGCATGTACGACGACGCCAAGGGCGAGCGCTACTGGAACTCGCTGCCGCACTGGCGCAGCAAGGAAGCGTCGCCGGCCGCGCAAGCCACCCGCAGCTGATAGCCCGATGGCGCCAAGACAAACCCCGGAGAATTCCGGGGTTTGTCGTTTCTGCCAGCCCCGCTATCATTCGCTCCATTCTTCGAGGGGTTTAACTGATGCTCAATGGCCTGTGGCTTGGCTTCTTTGTCGTGGCAATGGTGTCGGCACTGGCGCAATGGCTGGTCGGCGGTAACGCCGGGATTTTCGCGGCGATGGTGGAAAGCATTTTCGCCATGGCCAAATTGTCGGTTGAAGTCATGGTGCTGCTGTTCGGCACCCTGACGTTGTGGCTGGGCTTTTTGCGCATTGCCGAAAAAGCCGGGATCGTCGATTGGCTGGCCAAGGCGCTTGGCCCGCTGTTCCGCCGCCTGATGCCGGAAGTGCCCGCCGGCCACCCGGCCATCGGCTTGATCACCCTCAACTTCGCTGCCAATGGCCTGGGCCTTGATAACGCCGCCACGCCCATTGGCTTGAAAGCGATGAAGGCGCTGCAGGAACTGAACCCCATCCCTAACACCGCGAGTAATGCGCAGATCCTGTTCCTGGTGCTCAACGCGTCTTCGCTGACGTTGTTGCCGGTGACCATCTTCATGTACCGCGCCCAGCAAGGTGCTGCAGACCCAACGCTGGTGTTCCTGCCGATCCTGCTGGCGACCAGCGCCTCGACCCTGGTCGGCCTGCTCTCGGTCGCGATCATGCAGCGCCTGCGGCTGTGGGACCCGGTGGTGCTGGCGTACCTGATTCCGGGTGCACTGGTGCTCGGCGGTTTCATGGCGCTGCTGGCGACCCTCTCCGCCACCGCGCTGGCCGGGCTGTCGTCGATCCTCGGCAACCTCACGCTATTCGGCCTGATCATGTTGTTCCTGGTGATCGGGGCGCTGCGCAAGGTCAAGGTGTACGAGGCGTTTGTCGAAGGCGCCAAGGAAGGCTTCGACGTGGCCAAGAACCTGCTGCCGTACCTGGTGGCGATGCTGTGTGCGGTGGGTGTGTTGCGTGCCTCCGGGGCGCTGGACTTTGGTCTTGAAGGCATCCGTCATGTGGTCGCCTGGACGGGCATGGACACGCGCTTTGTCGATGCCTTGCCGACCGCGATGGTCAAGCCGTTCTCCGGCAGCGCCGCGCGGGCAATGTTGATCGAGACCATGCAGACCCAGGGCGTGGACAGCTTCCCGGCGCTGGTCGCGGCGACGATCCAGGGCAGTACCGAGACCACCTTCTATGTGTTGGCGGTTTACTTCGGTTCGGTCGGGATCCAGCGGGCCAGGCATGCCGTGGGGTGTGCGTTGCTGGCGGAGTTGGCCGGTGTGGTGGCGGCGATTGCGGTCTGCTACTGGTTCTTCGCTTAAGGCTGATACCGCTGTCGCAGGCGAGCCAGCTCCCACAGTTGACCGCGTTTAGCCTGATGAAATGCGTTCGGATGTGGGGGCTGGCTCGCCTGCGAAAAGGCCGTCAGCGTTTCGCTGCAGTATTGCCCTGCGCCACCACCCAATCCACCACCTGCTTGTTCAACTGATCCCCCGCCTGCCCAAACCCGGCAACCACCGCCGGCACCTGGGTGCCGCTCACCGGCTGCCTCACCTCAAACCGTCGGCTGGCAACAATCCGCTGATCACTGCCGCGCACCAGGCGTGCATCCAGGCGAATCACCACCTCCACCGCAGTACCGCGGTATTCACTCTGGAACGCCTGCAGTTGCCCACCCAACTCATAGTCGGACTGCAAATTGGTGTCGTCGGTGCTCAGCAGCGTTACCCGGCCATCGCGCTGGAAGCCATCCATGAAGCGGTTGCGCAGGAGCACGGGCGACGGGTCGCTCCAGCGCGAGTGGGCATAGCTGCTGATCAGGTCACCGTTGGGCACCACGGCAATGCGCGGGCTGTCGAGAAACTCGCTGGTCTGCGGCTTGTTCACGCGCAGTGACCAGCTGACCGGCGTGCCCTGGCTGGCGGTCTGGGCCGTCGCCAGGCGATACACATCCGAAGGGTCGGCCTTAGGCAGGATCGAGCACGCGCTCACGAGCGCCAGCGCTAGAGGGGCAATCAGTTGGTAAGCACGCTTCATGGCGTGAACTCCTTGTTCTTGTCGCTGCCCAGCAGGTAACCGCTGGGGTTGGCTTCCAGGCGGCGGGAGATAGCGCGCAGCGAGCCCAGGGTTTCGCGCAGTTCGCGCACGGCTGGCGCCAGTTCGTTGAGGCCTTGCATGCCGCTGTTCACCGAGTCCTTGTTGTGGGTCAACAAGGTGTTGATGGTCGCGGTGCTTTGCTCAAGGGATTTCATCGCCTGCTCGGCGCTGCCGAAGGCCTGCTTGCCTTGCTCGTTGAGCAAGCCGTTGGCGTTGCGCATCAGCACGGTGGTTTGCTCCAGGGCGGCGCTCGCCTGCTTGCTCACCTGCATCAGCTGCTGCATCACCACCTTGATGTCGCCGCGCTGGTCGGCAATGGCGCCGGTGGTTTGTTGCAGGTTATCCAGGGTGTTGCTCAGGCGCTCGACGTTCTCGCGGGAGAACATGTGGTTGGCGTTGTGCAGCAACAAGTTGATGCTGGTCATCAGGTCGTTGCTATTGTTCAGCAGCCGGGCAATGGGCGATGGCGAGGCGATGATTTCCGGCAGGTTGCCGTCCTTGCCCTTGAGTTCGGGGCTCTGCGGTGTGCCGCCACTGAGCTGGATGATCGAGGTGCCGGTGATGCCGGTCAGTGCCAGCTTGGCCTGGGTGTCCTCCTTGATCGGTGTCTGCCCTGCCAGGCGGATGCGCGCCAGCACGCGGCGCGGGTCGTTGGGGTCCAGGCGCAGACTGATCACGTCGCCCACCTTGATCCCGCTGTACTGCACTGAACTGCCCTGCGACAGGCCGCTGACCGCCTCGTTGAAGATCACTTCGTAATCCTGGAAGGCGCTGTCGACGCTGGATTTGGCCAGCCACAGGCCAAACAGCATCGCGCCGACCACCACGATCACGCTGAACAGACCGATCATCACATGATGGGCTCGGGTTTCCATGTCATACCTCGTTGAGCGGTTGAGCGGCATCCAATGCCGCGCGGCCCCGGGGGCCGTGGAAATATTCGTGAATCCAGGCGTCGTTCGTTTCCGAGACGATGTCGATGGCGTCGGCCACCAGCACCTTCTTCTGCGCCAGCACCGCCACGCGGTCAGTGATGGTGTACAGCGTGTCCAGGTCGTGGGTGACCAGAAACACGCTCAGGCCCAGCGCGTCGCGCAGGGTCAGGATCAGTTGGTCGAACTGCGCCGCGCCAATCGGGTCGAGGCCAGCGGTGGGCTCGTCGAGGAACAGGATGTCCGGGTCCAACGCCAAAGCACGGGCCAGGGCGGCGCGCTTGATCATGCCGCCGGACAGTGACGCCGGGTACTTGTCGGCCGCCGACAGCGGCAACCCGGCCAGTGCCAGTTTGACCGCTGCCAAGTGCTCCGCATCGGCGCGGCTGAGGCCGGCATGTTCAATGAGTGGCAGGGCTACGTTCTCGGTCACCGTCAGCGAGGAAAACAGCGCGCCCTTCTGGAACAACACGCCAAAGCGCCGTTCCACCAGCGAGCGTTCATGTTCCGGCAGGCTCGGCAGGTTTTTGCCGAACACCCGCACCTGGCCTTCGCTGGGCCGGCGCAGGCCGACGATGCTACGCAACAGTACCGACTTGCCGCTGCCGGACCCGCCGACCACGGCAAGGATCTCACCCTTGTACAAATCGAGGTCGAGGTTCTCGTGCACGCTCTGGCTGCCAAAGCGATTACACAAGCCACGCACCTCAATGACCGCCTCGGTGGGCGCACGGTGTAGACGACTCACCAGCCCATCTCCATGAAGAACAACGCCGCGACCGCATCCAGCACGATCACCACAAAGATCGATTGCACCACGCTGGAGGTGGTGTGGGCGCCCACCGACTCGGCACTGCCGCTGACCTTGAAGCCTTCCAGGCAGCCAATGGCCGCGATCAGGAACGCGAAGATCGGCGCTTTCACCAAGCCCACCAGCAAGTGCTGCACGCCAATGTCCGATTGCAGCAACGAGAGGAACATCGCCGGCGAAATATCCAGCGCCACGGCACAGACCACGCCGCCGCCGACAATCCCCGAAAGCATCGCCAGGAAGGTCAGCATCGGCAGGGCCACCAGCAGCGCCAGCACGCGCGGCAATACCAGCAATTCCATTGGGTCCAGGCCCAGGGTGCGGATCGCGTCGATTTCCTCGTTGGCCTTCATCGAGCCGATTTGGGCGGTGAAGGCACTGGCGGTGCGACCGGCGATCAGGATGGCCGTCAGCAGTACGCCGAATTCCCGCAGGAAAGAGAACGCCACCAGGTCGACGGTGAAAATAGTTGCGCCAAAACTCTTGAGCACGGTGGCGCCGAGGAACGCCACCACGGCGCCGACCAAGAACGTGAGCAGGGCCACGATGGGCGCGGCGTCGAGGCCGACCTGTTCCAGATGCGCGACCATCGGCGTCAGGCGCCAGCGTTTGGGCCGCAAAATGCCACGGGCGAAGGTTTCGAGAATCAGGCCGATAAAGCCCAGCAGTTTCTTGCTGTCTTGCCAGACGGTGTCCACCGCCCGGCCAATACGGGCCAACACTTGGATCCCGGCGGCTTCTTCCGGTGCCTTGTCCGGCACGCAAAAGTCATTCAGGGAGCGGTAGACGGTCTTGAGCAGTGCGCGGTCAGCGGCAGACAAGCTGCAATCGGTCTGCTCGGCGGATTGCTCGATACGGGTCGGCCCCAGCAACTCCACCAGCAGTGAGGCGCCGGCAGTATCGAGGGCGCCGAGGCCGTTGAGGTCGATGCGTGCGCCGGCGTCGTATTGGCCATCGAGCTTGTCCGACAGCTTCTTCAGGCTGGCATAGTGGGCAAGCGTCCAGTCCCCCGTGACCCTCAGTTGTGGCGGGGTGGTGGACGTGTCGAGGTGGGCGGCGCCGGCCGTCGTACTGGTGGTCATAAGCTCCGAGCTTGTTTGGCTATCCACAATTCCTACGTAATAGCACGAACCTGCCTACTTTGGGTTGTCCGTTTGTGCTGAGTCCGTCACTTTGAAACGCAGCACGCCGATCACCTGCCCGTCTTCGGTCAACACCCTTACCTGCCAGCGGCCTACCGCGTCGCCGGGGAAGTTCTGCTTGTGGGTCCAGGCGCGATAGCCCTCTTTGCGCCCGCCGTGAATATCCAGGGCGATGCGGTCGACCTCTTTGCCGTTGAATTGCCACACGTGGTAGATCCGCTCATCCAGCCCCCGGGGAGCGTTGATCGCGGTGTAGGCGTACAGCCCGCCGCTGCGCAGTTGGGCGGCGGTGACTTCCTTGAGGTCGTCGCCTGGCGTGCGGTCTTGCAGTTGAGTGCTGATCGCCACCTCGGTCATCCACAGGGTGGCCGGCGGTACCCAACTGCGCAGGAACCAACCGGCGCAGCCAATGGCGGCCGTAACGCCGAGCAGCATCGCCCAGCCCTTGAGGCTACGCAGTGGCAGGCTTACCGCCAGGCTTGGGATCGACAACGCCATGGCCACGCCGAGGGCCAGCTTGTAACTCTCGGCGGTGGTCAGGTGCAGGATGATCGGCAGCGCGGTCAGCAGTGCCGCGAACAGCGTCAGCGTGTGCAGTGCGAGGAACAATGAGCGCTTGGGCGCCAGCCACTTGTAGTACAACGGGTCGGTAATCGACACCAGCGCGGCCGCGCCGAGCAGACCGGTGAACACCGATTGCCCGCTGTTCCACGCGGTGGTGACAAAAAAGAACGGCAGCACGAAGAACAGACTTTCCTGGTGGATCATCTGGGTCGCGTAGCGCAGCAGCGGTTCGGGGATTTCGCGCTTGAAGACCTTGGTGAACAGTTGGGTGAAGCTGTTCTCCAGCATCAGCCACAGCCAGCTCACCAGCATGATCACCGCTATCCAACTGGCCATGCCCTGCTGGCGATCCACCAGAATGAAGCTGCACACACCCGAGATGAAGCCGCCGAGTGCAATTACCCCTGGGTAACGCTTCATCAGTTCGAGGATGCGGGTGATCAAGCGAGTCACGTTTTGCATTCGGCAGTTCGCAGTCTTTGTAGGAAAAAATCCCAGACAGAATAACGTCTTAGCCCGGCGTCTGGTGCCCCATTACGCGATCCGTTTGCGATAAACCCGCACGCCGATCAACACAATGGCGATCAGGCCGAGCAGGCTGGCGCCGATCCAACTGAGGGCGTCGTAGCTCAGCAGTGGTTTCTCGATGCGCCAGTAGCCTGGCTGCTGGAACACTTGGCGCATGGCCTGGTTGGTCTGGTCCAGGCTCACGGCCTTGATGCGTTTGACCGGGTCGCTGAAGTGGCCGTTGTGGTAGTCACCGGACGCGCTCCAGTAGTAGTCGGCCAACGCGCTGTTGCCCTGCACCGCCCATGCCTGGCGTGCGATGGCGGCCTGTTGCAGGCGAGCGAATACTGCCGGGTCGAGGCCCTCCTCGAGCAGTTGCGCCCTGAGTGCCTGGAGGACCTGTTCTGCTTCAGGAAGGTTTTCCCGCTCAAGGTCGGCATTCAGGCTGAGGAAGCCGACGCCGCCGAGTACTTCGCGTTCGCTCCAGGGGCCGTAGGACAAACCGTGCTTGAGGCGCAGTTGGCGGTACAGCGCCCAGTCGAGGTAATCCTTGAGCAGGTCGTAGGTTTCGTCATGCCCGTCATCCAATACCGGCTCGGGGAACAGCCAGTGCAGCTTGGCGCTGTCGCCAACCCAGCCGTGGATGAGTTCGCGATGGCTGGCGGCGTCGTGCTGGATTTCCGGCAACGCCGGGTGCTCGGTGGGCTCGACCGGTTCGAGTTGGCCGTAGGTGCGTTCCAGATAGGCCGGCAGCAGTTTGTCCAGGTCGCCGACGATGATCAGGCTCATGTTGTTGGGTGCGTACCAGTGTTTGCGCAGGTTCTCCAACTGGTCGCGGGTCAGGTGGTCGACCTCGGCGCGTTCGGCGCATTTGAGTCCCAGTTCGACGGCCAACTGGTTGCTGGCGGTGTGGCCGAGGTCCTGGCGGTCCAACAGGCGTTGCAGGTGTGAGTAGTGGCCGCCGTCCTCGCGTTCGACAACACGCTTGGCTGCATTGATATTGGCGTCGGTCAGTTCGGTGCGAGTGATGATCGCCAGCAGCAGGTCGAGCACCTTGCGCTGGTTTTGCGCCGGCGCCTCGATCACGAAGGTGGTGTCAGCGTTGCTGGTGTAGGCGTTCCATTCGCCGCCCAGGGCTTGCATGCGGTCTTCGAGTTCACCTTCGCCGCCACCGTCGATGCCGCTGAACAGCAAGTGTTCCAGCAGGTGAGGTAATTCCTTGTCTTCGCAGCCGAAGTCATCCAGGCCCACGCCAACCACCAGGCGGATTGCCACATGCCCGCGCTCGGTGCCCGGTTTGAGCAGCAATTGCAGGCCGTTGGGCAAGGTGTAACCCTCGACTTGCAGACGGTCAAAGGCGAAGACGTGGGCAGAACCCATGAGCAGGCAAGCGAACAACAGGCGACGCATAACAAGCTTCCTGGCGAGTGAGGTCAGTTTTAACTGACTTCACGGGCCATCGTACGTTCAGGGCGAATGTGTGATGTCGGCAATATCTTCGGCGGAGAGCGCGCCGGTGTCGGACGTTTCCAACACTACATAGGCACTGCTGCAGAACAGTGAATTCAAGCGTTTCATGTCGGCAATCAGCTCCAGGTGCAGGGAGCTGGTTTCCAGGCTCTGCACGATCTTGCGCTGCAGCCGGCTGACATGAGCGTGCGCCAGACGGCGTTCCTGGGCGCGGAAACGGCGCTTTTCGCGCAGCAATTGTCGAGCGCTTTCCGGGTCTGCGCTGAGGAACACTGACAGCCCGAGGCGCAGGTTGGCGATCAATTGGCTGTGCAGGCCCGTGAGTTCCTCCAGGCCGACTTCCGAGAACTGGCGGCGCTGGGAGGTTTTCTGCTGTTGGACTTTGCGCAGCATGCGTTCGATCAGGTCGCCGGCCAGCTTGAGATTGATCGACAGTTCGATGATTTCGGCCCAGCGCCGGCTGTCCTGCTCGCTGAGGTCCTCGCGGGGCATTTGCGCCAGGTAGAGTTTGATCGCGCTGTAGAGCGCCTCGACGTCGTCGCTGAGGCTGCGTATTTCCTGGGTAATGGCCGTCTGTTTACCGCGCAGTACTTCCTGCATGGCGGTGAGCATGTTGTCGATCAGGTCGCCCAGGCGCAGGGTTTCCCGCGCGGCGTTGGCCAATGCCAGGCTCGGCGTGGTGAGCGCGGCCAGGTCCAGGTGGCGGGGTTTGGCCTTGCCATTGGTCTCTTCGCGCTCGGGCAGCAGCCAGGCGCACAGCCGTGCCATCGGCCCGATGGTGGGCAGCAGAATGAGGCAGCGCGTGACGTTGTAGAGCAGGTGGAAGGTGATGACCATGCCTTGGGCGCTGTAGTCCAGGCCGTCCATCCACAGCACCAGCGGGTCGAGTACCGGGATGATCAGCAACAGGCCGATCAATTTGTACAACAGGCTGCCCAGCGCGACTTGGCGACCGGCGGCGTTCTGCATGCTGGTGCTGAGGAAGGCCAGCACGCCGCTGCCGATATTGGCGCCGATCACCAAGCCGATCGCCACGTGCAAGCCGATCACACCGGCGCCGGCCAGGGTGGCGGTCAGTAGGACCGCAGCCAGGCTGGAGTAGGAGATCATTGCGAATAAGGCGCCGACCAAGGCGTCGAGCAGGATGTCGCCGGTCAAGGAGGCGAACAGCACCTTCACGCCCTGGGCATGGGTGATAGGCCCAGCTGCTTCGACGATGAGTTGCAGTGCGAGGATGATCAGCCCGAGGCCAATGCCCACCCGACCCAACTGCCCGGCGCGCGTCTGTTTGCGCGACAGGAAGAAAATCACCCCGAGAAAGATCAGCAGTGGCGACAGCCATGACAAGTCAAACGTCAGCACCCGCGCCATCAGCGCAGTACCGACGTCGGCGCCGAGCATCGTCGCCAGGGCGGGCATCAGCCCCATCAGGCCTTGGCCGACAAAGGACGTCACCAGCATTGCCGTGGCGTTGCTGCTCTGCACCATGGCAGTCACCAGGATACCGGCGATAAACGCCAGCCAGCGCTTGGCCATGTTCTGCCCGATGACTTGGCGCAAGTTGGAACCGTAGACCCGCAGGATGCCGGTACGGACGATGTGCGTGCCCCAGATAAGCAGGGTCACGGCGGAAAGCAGATTGAGCAAGGTCAGCATGCTCGGCCCCCCGTGTGGGTGCGCTCCAGCAGGAGCGAAGAAAATTTTCCGCGTGCCGTTCTACGTCTTGTAGTTAAGCTGTAGTTGGCGAATGGGCTCTGCGCCAGCATCGCATAGCTAAAGTGGTGATTGAAACAAAACTGTCATGAAGGATCGTTCCCGTGCCGGCGTGGGAATTCATCCTGTGACGCGTTGCGTTACCACCGCGCGCAAAAAAGGGGCTTCTAAAAGCCCCTTTTTGTCTGGCCCGGGTTTATTGACCCGGGATGTCTTTGCGCAGTTTCACAGGATCCTGCTGTTTCTTCTTTTTCGCGATGGCAGTGCGCATCTTGATGTTCACCGCTTCCACCGCCAGCGAGAACGCCATGGCGAAGTAAACGTAGCCTTTTGGCACGTGCACATCGAAGGATTCGGCGATCAGCACGGTACCCACTACCAGCAGGAACGACAGTGCCAGCATCTTCAACGACGGGTGCTTGTCGATGAATTCGCTGATGGTGCCAGCGGCGAGCATCATCACTAGCACCGCCACGACAATCGCCGCGACCATGACGGGCACATGGGAGACCATACCGACGGCGGTGATCACCGAGTCCAGGGAGAACACGATGTCGATGATCGCGATCTGGATGATGGTGTAGATGAACTTGCCACCGGCGCCCTTTGGCTCGTCATGGGTTTCGTCTTCACCTTCCAGTGCGTGGTACATCTCCTGGGAGCTTTTCCACAGCAGGAACAGGCCACCGAAGAACAGGATCAGGTCGCGACCGGAAATACCCTGGCCGAAGACCACGAACAGGTCGGCGGTCAGTTGCATCACCCAGGTGATCGACAGCAGCAACAGGATGCGCGTGACCATGGCCAAGGCCAGGCCGAAGATCCGGGTGCGCGCCTGCATGTGCTTGGGCATGCGGCTGACCAGGATCGAAATCATGATGATGTTATCGATGCCCAGGACGATCTCGAGGGCCGTCAGGGTGAAGAAGGCAATCCAGATTTCCGGATTGGTCAGCCATTCCATGTGTATTCCTTTGAGCAAATGTTAAACCGCGCAAGCTGCAGCGCCGCGCGGTGAGTGAGTCGGTACGATTATAGAGTGCTGAACAGCGGAAAAATCCCCATCAGCAATGCGGCGAACATTATGCACAGGCACACCAGCACTGCCCACTTCAGGGTGAAGCGCTGGTGATCACCAAATTCGATACCGGCCAGCGCCACCAACAGGTAGGTCGACGGTACCAGCGGGCTGAGCAAGTGCACGGGCTGGCCAACGATCGAAGCGCGAGCCATTTCCACGGCGGTGATGCCGTAGTGGCTGGCGGCTTCGGCAAGTACTGGCAGTACGCCGTAGTAGAACGCGTCGTTGGACATGAAGAAGGTGAACGGCATGCTCACCAGGGCGGTGATTACCGCCAGGTACGGGCCCATGGCTTCCGGGATGACCGCCAGCAGGCTCTTGGACATGGCGTCGACCATGCCGGTACCGGACAGGATGCCGGTGAAGATACCCGCGGCGAAGATCAGCCCGACTACCGCCAGTACGCTGCCGGCGTGGGCGGCAACGCGGTCTTTCTGCTGTTGCAGGCACGGGTAGTTGACGATCATCGCGATGCTGAACGCCACCATGAACAGCACCGGCAGCGGCAACAGGCCGGCGATCAGCGTGCACATCAAGGCCAGGGTCAGCGCACCGTTGAACCAGATCAGCTTCGGACGACGAGCATCCGGGAATTGCGACACGCTGATTTCGCTGTGGTCGATTTCATCACCTTGCAGGTGCAGCTCGCCCAGGCGCGCCCTTTCGCGTTTGCCGTACATGTAGGCAATCACCAGGATCGCCACCACGCCGGCGGCCATCGCCGGGATCATGGGGACGAAAATATCCGAAGGGTCCACATGCAGCGCACTGGCGGCACGGGCGGTGGGGCCACCCCAGGGGGTCATGTTCATCACGCCACCGGCGAGGATGATCAGGCCGGCCATGATCCGCGGGCTCATGCCGATGCGCTGGTACAGCGGCAGCATGGCGGCCACGCAGATCATGTAGGTGGTAGCGCCGTCACCGTCCAGGGACACGACCAAGGCCAGCACGGCGGTACCGACGGAGACCTTCAGCGGATCGCCCTTGACCATCTTGAGGATCTTGCGCACGGCCGGGTCGAACAGGCCGGAGTCGATCATCAGGGCAAAATAGAGAATGGCGAACATCAGCATCACGCCGGTCGGCGCGAGTTTGGTAATGCCTTCGAGCATCATTGGGCCGATCTTCGGTGCAAAACCGCCGAACAGCGCGAACAGGATCGGCACGATGATCAGGGCGATCAGCGCAGACAGGCGCTTGGTCATGATCAGGAACATGAACGTGATGACCATGGCAAAGCCAAGGAAAGTCAGCATAGGAATACTCCAGGCGTAGCGCGGCTAGGGAATGGCGAACCGGGTTGGGGTCAGCGCAGAACGAAAGGCACGAGGCTTACGGGTGGAGTTGGGGCGAACAGGCGGGTACGAGCGGACATCGGGAATCACCATTGTTGTTGTTAACAGCCGGTCTGTTGCCGGCAGTGGGGGCGATCCTAGACGGGTAAGCTTTCAGCCAGCTTTCGCTGATAAAACAGGTGATGCGGGGGCGACACGCGGTCGTCAGGTCTAGACAGACCGACGTGTGGGAGCTGGCTTGCCTGCGATAGCGGTGTGTCATTCGCCAAAGCGGTCGACTGAATGTCCGTTATCGCAGGCAAGCCAGCTCCCACATTTGAGGGGGGCCCCCGGCAGCCTCAGGGAAGTTCCAGGCCGCCCGCGGCTTTATGCAATGCCCGCAAGTGCTCGCCCACCTGCTTGAGGTTGGCTTCACAGGCGGCAATTTCGGCGGAGCGGGAGGGATCCAGCAGCGCCCTCACCTCTTTGTCGAGTTCGCCGGTAAGGGATTGCAGTTGCTTCTGGCGCTCGGCGCTTTCCGACTCCAGGCGCTTGGCTTCCGACGGTTGCGGCAGGCCGTAGCCGCCACTGCCCAGCAGTTCCGCCGGGCGGCTGAGGAAGCCGCTGTTGGCGAGGATCTGCTGCAGCGTGGCGTTCGCTTTCTCCATGCCGCCGTTTTTCAGCTCGCGGGCACCGAGGTAGCGTTGTTTGACTTCGTCCTGGGCCAGCATCAACTGCTTGCGAAAGCTCGCCTGCTCAAGCAGCAATAACGCGGCGCTGGTGCGCAGGTCGGCCTGACCGAACCACTGGCGGCGCTCCGCCGCACTGAGAGACAGCCAGTCTTCGACCTGGGTTTGTTTGATCGGCAGGTGTTTGCGCAGCACATCGAACATGGCCTGGTAGCGTTCGCGGAAGGAATCGAAGTGATAACCCAGGCGCAGTGCCCTGCGTTTGTCATCCAGCACACGGGTGTCAGCCAGGCCGCGGGCACTCAGGACCTCGAGCAATCCGTTGGGGGTGATGTTGTCCAGGCCGGTGAGTTGTGGGTTGGCGCTGCCACTGCGTAATAGTTTCAGGCTCTCCACTGCGCAATTATTGGAGATAAAGAAGTAGTTGCCGTCGTAGCTCCAATGCATTTCGGCAGCGTGCTCGACGGTGTCGTTGATTTCCTGGCGGGTCAGTTTCAATGGTACCGAGGCGAGGCCGCGCAACTCGGTCTTGGTGTATTCGTCGATCACCTGCGCCAGCGGCAGTACAAACAATCGTGACGGGTATTTGCCGACCAGGCCATCCCAGCTCGACAACTGGACGTCACCCACGAACGCGCGGTAGGACAGCACCAGATGCTGGTCCAGATCCAGCCGACAATCTGGCCCACGCGGGCGGCCCGGCGCACAGATCACCAAGCGCAACATGCTGTGGCCCCAGCGGCTGACCAGGTTCTGGTTGGCTTCGGCCAGCAAGTAGTCGATTTCGTACACGCGTTCCGGGTCCACATGACCCAGCGGCGTCTTGGCGAAATCGTTACCGGCGTTCAGGAATGCGTAGGTGTTCGCGCAGGTGTCTTGCTCCGGTGGAGCCCAGCCAAAGTGCTCCTTGTAGTAGCGGAACAATGCCGGGCGACGGCAGCCGTAGCTCGGGTCGAGCAGGAAATACTCCATATTGACCGCCACGAATTCCAGCGGGCTGGTGGTTTCGTAGATGTCCGGGCTGCGCGCGACCTGATGGTTGTGCTGCTCACGCTCGCCGCGACGGCCGACGTATTGCGGCCAGCCGGCAAGGTCCAGCAGGCGCGGGTCATCACTGAGGGTAAAGCGTCGGCCATTCTGGCCACGGCATTGATCAGGCAGGCCGATCAGGCCGGTGAGATTGTTCTGGCGGCTGCAGCGATTGATCAGCGTGCGGTCATCGTTGGACCACAGGCGTGCACGGTCATAGATGTGGGTCAGTTCATGCAGCACCGTGGCGAGCATTTCGCGGCGCACAGTACCGTGGGGGCGATTGGTTTTCTGGGTGGCGGCGCTGCCGTCGGTCAGGCTGGCGAGCAGGTTGCGGTTGAGGTCCAGCTCGGACACCAGGGAGGCTTGCCCATAGGCGTTCTCAGGCATCTTGTCGGTCCAGCCGACATCGATGCGCCGGTCCAACTGCTCCACGAAGCGCGGCGGTAATGCGCGCATGGCTTCGTCGAGCAATGCCTGGCTGGCCTGCTGTTCAGCCGGGCTCAGACCGTCGGTCTTGAGCCGCAGTTGCAGGCTGGCCTGGGCTGCGCTGGCACACAGCAGCACAGTCCCGGCCAGGAGCCAGGCGACAACTCGCCTCACAGTGCGAGGATAGCTTCGGCGAGGGTCTGGTCACTGGCGTCGCGGGCTTCCGGCAGACGTGTACGCAGGGTGTCGAAGGCAGCTTCTAGGCGTGCACCCCGGATCTCGCCGTTGGTAGCAACGAAGCTGGCGGCGTCGTCGTGGGCTTCGCGCACAACTTTGGAGTCACGGATGGAGGTGGTGGTGTCCGAGGTGAAATCGATGGTGCGGCCAGAAGCACGAACAATGATGTTACTGGTGGCCACCAGAGTTTGCGCCTGGGCAACGTCGGCCAACAACAGCAGGCCAAGGGTGGCGGCGATCAGCGGGCTACGCATGGAATGACTCCGAATACAAAGATGATTATTGGACGAGAATTGCTTGCGCCAGTTCACGGTCGCTGGCGTTAAGTTTTGGTTGGCTGCGGCGCAGATAATCCAGCGCTGATTCCAGCCGCGCGCCCCGCCATTGGCCGTCAGTGGCGATAAACGCGGCCGCGTCATCCTGGGCGGCCATTATCACTTTTCTGTCGAAGGGCGCGGAGGTCACTTTGCTGGTGGCGTACGCGCTCACGACGGTGCTCTGGGTGGTGAGGTCAAAGGCCGAAGCCGATGGCGACCAGCCGCAGGAAAACAATACAGGGACGATTAAAAGGCGGTATGAAAAAGCCATGGGACTCGACAACTGAAAGCGAGCGCCAAGGCTAGCGTAATGCCCGGGCGAGAGCCAGCGCCCAGGCATCAGTCCTGTCGTCAGATAGCCAGGATAGCCTGGGCCAGCTGCGCGTCAGTCGCGGTGTCCAGTTGCGGCGCTTGTTGGCGGATCTGTGCCAGGGCGCTCTCCAGTTTCACGCCCCGAATGGCACCCTCACTGGCGACAAAGCTGGCGGCGTCGTCACGGGCGGCGCGCACGACCTTGTTGTCGCGCAGGGACGAAGTGGCATCGGAGCTGGCGTCCGAGGTGGCCTTCAGCGCGCCGACGATGGAGTCGGTGGTCACGATGAAGCTGGTCGCGTTGGCGTTGGCTGCCAGGGCCAACAGGGCGGCAGCACTCAGCAGGCGAAGACGGGACATGGGATGACTCCTGTAGATGAACTGATAATGTGGCGCAGCGCAGCCATTGGGGATCAGACGCCTCTGCGGCGTGGTTCGCCACGTGGTGACTGGATATTAAGCTGGCGTTTATCCATTCGGGAAGCTCCTTGACTGCCTAGTCACGCCAGAACGGCTTGGATATCTCGGCCATTCGGTCGCCCTGGCTGATGCCAAGGTCAGCGAGCTCTCTCGTATCAAGTTGTGACAGCTGGCGCCGTTCGTAGGCTTGGCGCCCCCATTTGGCGAGGGTAGCAGTCGTGCGATGTAACAGCCGCTTATAAATAGAAGAAGACGTGTCCATGGCGAGTGCCTTTCATGAGGTCTTGGAACACCATGGTGGGTGAGACGGTCGGACCGATACAGATACACCGGAACCAAATTGTACTGCTTAATTGTTATATTTATTTAACTGTACCTATCGTTGCCAGGGGCTTCTGTTTTGCGCAGAAATCCTCGATTGCGCAAACAACAAAGCCCGCCTCCGGTTTCCCGGGGCGGGCTTTGTTTTGACAAATCAGGTTGCTGGCAGTGGACCCGACAGGTCAGGGCCAGCGAGCGCTAAATTAGCGCCAGAACGGCTTGCTCAGCTCTTCGTAGCGTTGAGCTTCGCTGATACCTGCATCAGCCAGCAGACGCGAATCCAGGCGAGCCAGTTGGTGGCGGCTTGAGATGCGGCGCTGCCACAACATCAGGTTGGCGATAACGCGCAGAGGCAGGGAGGCCTGGGTGTTTACAGCTTTTTCTTCAAAGAACAGATCGGAACTGAGTGTACGTTCCATGATGACATCCTTCCGCTTGTGGCGGGATTAGGTAGTGGTTTAACTGATGCCAATGATCCTCCTCTGGCGCAAGACTCTCTAGATACAGTTCACCTGTATTGTGAGGGGCCAGTTAACTGTTTACAGGGGCTGTACGGTACAGAAATGGGGCAACTGTACCTGTCTGCACTGAAATAGTGCGAAATAGGCTTTTTAGGTAGGAGGTGGAAGGTATTTAGGTAGGAAATGACCGGTACAGCAGTACAGTTTTTTTAATAAGCGGCGAACAAGACACCGAGCTGATGAAACTGTGTTTGCATCAGCTCGCCTCTGTATCAATCACGCCTTGAGCATATGCCCTGTTTCTTCCAGGTTAATGTGCCAACTCAGTGCTTCGCGCAGGATGTGGGGGGTATGCCCGCCGATGGCGCAAGCGGCGTTGAAGTAACTGTTCAGCGCATCGCGGTAGGCGGGATGCACACAGTTGTCGATGATCACGCGGGCTCGTTCCCTTGGTGCCAGGCCCCGCAGGTCGGCCAGCCCGACTTCGGTCACTAGGATGTCAACGTCATGCTCGGTGTGGTCCACATGGCTGACCATGGGCACCACGCTGGAAATCGCCCCGCCCTTGGCAATCGACTTGGTAACGAAGATCGCCAGGTGCGCATTGCGTGCGAAATCCCCGGAGCCGCCAATACCGTTCATCATCCGCGTGCCGCAGACATGGGTGGAGTTGACGTTGCCGTAGATGTCGAACTCCAGCGCAGTGTTGATGCCGATGATGCCCAGGCGACGCACTACTTCCGGGTGATTGGAGATCTCCTGCGGGCGCAAGACCAGCTTGTCCTTATAGTGTTCCAGGTTGCCAAACACGTCGGCGTTGCGCCGTTCCGACAAGGTGATCGAACTGCCCGACGCGAAGCTCAGCTTGCCCGCGTCGATCAGGTCGAAGGTTGAATCCTGCAACACTTCCGAATACATGGTCAGGTCTTCGAACGGCGACTCGATCAGCCCGCACATCACTGCGTTGGCGATGTTGCCGATCCCAGCCTGCAGCGGGCCGAGCTTGTTGGTCATGCGGCCAGCGTCGACTTCCTGCTTGAGGAAGTTGATCAGGTGGTTGGCAATGCCTTGCGTGTCGCTATCGGGCGGCGTCACGGTGGAGGCGGAGTCGGCCTGGTTGGTGATGACGATGGCGACGATTTTTTCCGGGGGGATCGGAATGGCGGTGCTACCGATACGGTCGTCGACTTTCACCAGGGGTATTGGCGTGCGCGTCGGCCGATAGGTCGGGATATAGATGTCGTGCAGCCCTTCCAGGTTCGGATTGTGAGCCAGGTTGATCTCAACGATTACCTGCTTGGCGAAAATCGCGAAGCTGGCGGAGTTGCCCACTGAAGTGGTGGGCACGATATGGCCTTGTTCAGTGATCGCGACCGCTTCAATCACTGCGATATCCGGCAACTTGAGCTGGTTGTTGCGCAGTTGCTCGACGGTTTCCGACAGGTGTTGGTCGATAAACATCACCTCGCCGGCGTTGATCGCTTTGCGCAGAGTGCTGTCGACCTGAAACGGCATGCGGCGGGACAGCACGCCGGCTTCGGTCAGTTGCTTGTCCAGGTCATTGCCCAGGCTGGCGCCGGTCATCAGGGTGATTTTCAGCGGGGACGTCTTGGCGCGTTCTGCCAGGGCGTGGGGTACGGCCTTGGCTTCACCGGCGCGGGTGAAGCCGCTCATGCCAACGGTCATGCCGTCTTCAATCAGTGCAGCGGCGTCTGCCGCGCTCATGACCTTGTTCAACAACGAAGGCAAGCGGATGCGATCACGGTACATGGATTCTTATCTCAGGCTACGGAAGCAAGGTGCGCAGTTTAGTGATTTCAAAAAAATTCGGCCCGCTACCATGGTCGAATGCCAGGCGGCGATTTAGAGCCTTTGGTCGGGTTTCATGCAGTCATAAAAAACCCCAGCCTACGGGAGGCCGGGGTTTCGAGTATTGCGCTGAAGCAGTGTTACTCGACGGCTTTGACCATGTCTTCGATGACCTTCTTGGCATCACCGAAGACCATCATGGTCTTGTCCAGGTAGAACAGTTCGTTATCCAGGCCGGCATAGCCGCTGGCCATCGAGCGCTTGTTGACGATGATGGTCTTGGCCTTGAATGCTTCGAGGATCGGCATGCCGGCAATCGGCGAATTCGGGTCGTTCTTCGCGGCCGGGTTGACCACGTCGTTCGCGCCCAGCACCAGCACCACGTCGGCCTGGCCGAATTCGGAGTTGATGTCCTCCATCTCGAACACCTGGTCGTAAGGCACTTCCGCCTCGGCGAGCAGCACGTTCATGTGTCCAGGCATACGGCCGGCCACCGGGTGGATCGCGTACTTTACGGTGACGCCATGGTGAGTCAGCTTCTCGGTCAGCTCCTTGAGGGCGTGTTGCGCCCGAGCCACTGCCAGGCCGTAGCCTGGAACGATGATCACGGTGTCGGCGTTGGTCAGCAGGAAGGTCGCATCGTCGGCCGAGCCGGATTTGACCGGGCGTGCTTCTTTAGAGCCCGCCGCCGCGCCCGCATCCGGGGCATTGCCGAAACCGCCGAGCAGTACGTTAAAGAACGAACGGTTCATCGCCTTGCACATGATGTACGAGAGGATCGCGCCGCTGGAACCTACCAGGGAACCGGCAATGATCAGCATCGAGTTGTTCAGCGAGAAGCCGATGCCCGCCGCAGCCCAACCGGAGTAGCTGTTGAGCATCGACACCACGACCGGCATATCGGCGCCGCCAATCGGGATGATGATCAGCACGCCGAGCACAAAGGCCAGGGCCAGCATCAGCGCAAAGGCCGTGAGGTTGCCGGTGAACATGAAGGTCAGGCCCAGGCCCAGTGTCAGCAAGCCAAGCACCAGGTTCAGTTTATGCTGGCCGCCGAACTGTACCGGTGCGCCTTGGAACAGGCGGAACTTGTACTTGCCCGACAGCTTGCCGAACGCAATCACCGAACCGGAGAAGGTGATGGCGCCGATGGCCGCGCCAAGGAACAGCTCCAGGCGGTTACCGGAAGGGATCGAGTCACCCAGGTGCTTGACGATGCCCAGCGACTGCGGCTCGACCACGGCGGCAATCGCAATGAACACCGCGGCCAGGCCGATCATGCTGTGCATGAAGGCAACCAGCTCCGGCATCTTGGTCATTTCTACGCGCTTGGCCATGATCGAGCCGGCGGTGCCGCCGATCAGCAGGCCAACGATCACATAGCCGATGCCAGCGGTTGCCAGCTCCGCGCCGAGCTTATAGATGAGGCCCACGGTGGTGAGCACCGCCAGCGCCATGCCAAGCATGCCAAACAGGTTGCCGCGTCGCGACGTGGTTGGGTGTGAAAGGCCCTTGAGCGCCTGGATGAAGCAGATCGACGCGATCAGGTAGAGCGTCGTTACCAAATTCATACTCATTACTTCTGCACCTCTTCTTTAGCTTTGGGCGCTTTCTTCTTGAACATCTCCAGCATCCTGCGAGTGACCAGGAAGCCGCCGAACACGTTAACGGCTGCGAGTGCCACGGCCAGGGTGCCCATGGTCTTGCCCAGCGGGGTAACGGTGAGCGCGGCGGCGAGCATCGCGCCGACGATCACAATGGCCGAAATCGCGTTGGTCACCGCCATCAAGGGTGTGTGCAATGCGGGTGTAACGTTCCAGACCACGTGGTAACCGACATAGATCGCCAGCACAAAGATGATCAGGTTGTAGATACCGGGGGAGATAAGCTCTTCCATCGTCTGAATCCCTGCTTAGGCGTTTTTGCGGATGACTTGGCCGTCGCGGCACATCAGGCACGCGGCAACGATGTCGTCTTCGAGGTTGATTTCAAACTGCCCTTCCTTGGTGAAGACCAGCTTCAGGAAGTCCAGCAGGTTGCGCGCGTACAGGGCCGAGGCATCGGCGGCGACAGCGCTGGCCAGGTTGGTCGGGCCACAGATGATCACGCCATTTTCCACCACCACCTGGTCGGCGACGGTCAGCGGGCAGTTGCCGCCTTGTGCGGCGGCGAGGTCGATCACCACCGAGCCGGGCTTCATCTGCGCGACAGTGTCGGCGCTGAGCAAGGTCGGCGCCTTGCGGCCCGGGATCAGTGCCGTGGTGATGACGATGTCGGCCTGCTTGGCGCGCTCATGCACGGCCAGGGCCTGGCGTTGCATCCAACTGGTGGGCATTGGACGTGCGTAGCCACCGACGCCGACCGCGCATTCGCGCTCTTCGTCAGTTTCGTAAGGCACATCGACGAACTTGGCGCCGAGGGATTCGATCTGCTCCTTCACGGCCGGGCGAACGTCTGACGCTTCGATCACCGCACCCAGGCGCTTCGCCGTGGCAATCGCCTGCAGGCCTGCAACGCCGGCACCCAGAATCAGCACGCGCGCCGCTTTCACGGTGCCTGCGGCCGTCATCAGCATCGGCATGAAGCGCGGGTAGTGATGAGCGGCGAGCAGCACGGCTTTGTAGCCGGCGATGTTGGCCTGGGAGGACAGCACGTCGAGGCTCTGGGCGCGCGAGGTGCGTGGCGCGGCTTCGAGGGCGAAGGCCGTGATGCCGCGCTCGGCGAGCTTGGCAATGGTTTCGTTGCTGAACGGGTTGAGCATGCCCACCAACACGGTGCCGCTCTTGATCAGCGTCAGTTCGCTGTCGCTGGGGGCAACCACCTTGAGAATCAGCTCGGCGCCAAACGCATCGTTGGCACTGCCAATGGTTGCGCCTGCCGCTTCATAGGCACTGTCGACGATGCTGGCCTTGATGCCGGCTCCGCTTTGTACAGTGACCTTATGGCCCTGGCCGATCAGCTTCTTGATGGTTTCCGGGGTGGCAGCCACCCGCGTTTCACCGGTCTGGGTTTCGAGAGGAACACCAATGTGCACGTCAAATCTCCTGCATGATCTTTTTGCTTTTGATCTTTTTGTAAAAAGGCCAGTGCGCCGCGAGTGGCGCAACTGGGGCGGCCGATCAGCACGATCCCGCTGAAATGACAGCGGGGCGCGGCATTTTGCAGGCGAACTTTACGGCCATCAAGGGATTATGACGGGTGACGAAAAATTAACTACAAGTCACCCTGTGACTGATTGTCGCAACGCACTGAAATAACCTCTTCAAATACATGGGCTTAAAGGGTTTCAGGCAGTTTTGCAATCTTTTGTCATCGTTGATGTGAATAGTCGGCTATTGGCTCGTAATAGTCGCTACAAGCCAAGCAGATCATGGCCTTGAGCCTTATTTTTGATCGACAGATACAGTCTGTTTAAATGCGACATATATGTATATCTGTAGGATTTAAAATTTACTGACTACAAAGTCAGCAATTGGCCGTTGGCCTTTAAATGCTGGGGCTGTAGCGCCGGGACTGGTCGATCAGCCAATCCCTGAAGGCATGCAAAGAGGCCGATTCGACCTTTCTGTCCGGAATCATCAAGTAATAGGCTTTCGAACTGCTGAGCGCCTCGGGGCTTGCGATCACCAGGTGGCCCTCTTCCAGCTCGCGTTGAATAAGGAACGGTGGAATCAGCGCGACCCCCATGTCATGCATGGCGGCCTGGGACAACATCGAGAATAGCTCGTAACGGGGGCCTGTCATGTCGCGGGGCACGTTCAGTTGTTGGGCGTTGAACCACTGGCGCCACGCGTAGGGTCGCGTGGTCTGCTGCAGGAGTGGCAGTGTGGCGATCTCCTGGGGGCTGAACTGTGTACGGTTCCCCAATAGCCGAGGGCTGCACACGGGCACGGGGTTTTCGCCCATCAGGCGGTGGGATTCGGTGCCGGACCAGTCGGCATCGCCGAAGTAGATCGCGGCATCGAAGTCGGTGTCGGCAAACAGGAAAGGCCGCGTTCGGTTCGTAAGGTTGACCGTGGCTTCAGGGTGCTGGCGCTGGAAGTCCTTGAGCCGGGGTATCAGCCATTGAGTGCCGAACGTGGGGACGACGGCCAGTTCGATAGTGTTGGCGCCCTGCTGGCCCATCACGGAAAGCGTGTCGCGCTCCACCGCATCCAATTGAGTGGCAACGCGTCGGCTATAAGACAGCCCCGCTTCAGTCAGCTTTACCCCGCGCCGCGAGCGGCGAAACAGCTCGACACTTAAAAACTCCTCAAGGCTGGCGATCTGTCGACAGATGGCACCTTGAGTGATCGAAAGCTCTTGAGCGGCCTTGGTAAAGCTCTCGTGGCGGGCCGCCGCCTCAAAACTGACAAGGGCGGTGGTACTGGGAATTTTCCTGCGCATATACCGGGTCCTCACTTAGTAAAGCGCATATGCGCGTTTTTCTGGTGTTTCGAAGTGAGAAATTAGCACAACCCTATGCAGAAACCTCGTTTGCCCTCTGCGCCTGCCGCGCCTAGGCTGCTTCCACGACTTCCGATTCTTTCCGCGAGGACTTATTCATGGCTGGCAAGGCAAGCTTCAACTGGATCGATCCACTCCTGCTGGATCAACAGCTCACCGAAGAAGAGCGCATGGTGCGTGACAGTGCTGAGCAATTCGCCCAGGACAAGTTGGCGCCGCGTGTGCTCGAAGCCTTTCGCCATGAAAAGACCGACCCTGCCATTTTCCGCGAGATGGGCGAGACCGGGTTGCTCGGCGCGATGATCCCCGAGCAGTACGGTGGCAGCGGCTTGAACTATGTCAGTTACGGGTTGATCGCGCGCGAGGTGGAGCGTGTCGATTCCGGCTATCGCTCGATGATGAGTGTGCAGTCGTCACTGGTCATGGTGCCGATCAATGAGTTCGGTACCGAGGCACAGAAACAGAAGTACCTGCCGAAACTGGCCTCTGGCGAATGGATCGGTTGTTTTGGCCTGACCGAACCCAATCATGGTTCCGACCCGGGCGCGATGATCACCCGTGCTCGCAAGGTTGAGGGGGGTTACAGCCTCACGGGCGCGAAGATGTGGATCACCAATAGCCCGATTGCGGACGTGTTCGTGGTATGGGGCAAGGACGATGCGGGCGATATTCGTGGCTTCGTCCTGGAGAAAGGCTGGAAGGGTCTGAGCGCTCCGGCGATTCACGGCAAGGTCGGGCTGCGCGCCTCTATCACTGGTGAAATCGTCATGGATAACGTGTTTGTCCCGGAAGAGAACATCTTTCCGGATGTGCGTGGTTTGAAGGGGCCGTTCACCTGCCTTAACTCTGCCCGCTATGGCATCTCCTGGGGGGCATTGGGGGCCGCTGAATTCTGCTGGCATACCGCTCGTCAATACACGCTTGATCGCCATCAGTTCGGCCGTCCGTTGGCGGCGACTCAGTTGATCCAGAAGAAGCTGGCCGATATGCAGACCGAGATCACCCTGGCCCTGCAGGGCTGCCTGCGTCTGGGGCGTATGAAGGACGAAGGCACGGCGGCGGTTGAGATCACTTCAATCATGAAGCGCAACTCGTGTGGCAAATCTCTGGATATCGCACGCATGGCGCGAGACATGCTGGGTGGCAACGGTATCTCCGACGAGTTCGGGGTGGCGCGTCATCTGGTCAACCTGGAGGTGGTGAATACCTATGAGGGTACTCATGACGTGCATGCCTTGATTCTGGGGCGTGCGCAAACCGGTCTTCAGGCGTTCTATTAATAGGAGCATTGCATGGGCGCGCTTTCGCATCTGCGGGTACTGGATTTATCGCGAGTACTGGCGGGCCCTTGGTCCGGGCAGATCCTTGCGGACCTTGGGGCTGAGGTCATCAAGGTCGAGCGGCCGGGCAGCGGCGACGACACGCGCGCCTGGGGGCCGCCCTTCCTAAAGGATGCCTATGGCGAGAACACCAGTGAGGCGGCTTATTACCTGTCTGCCAATCGCAACAAGCAGTCGGTGACTATCGATTTCACGCGACCGGAGGGGCAGGCGCTGGTCCGCGACCTGGCCGCCAAGTCGGACATCCTGATCGAAAACTTCAAGGTCGGTGGCCTCGCCGCGTACGGGCTGGACTATGAGTCGCTGAAGGAGATCAACCCGGAGCTGATCTATTGTTCGATCACGGGCTTCGGTCAGACCGGGCCTTATGCGACACGTGCGGGTTATGACTTCATGATCCAGGGGTTGGGCGGGCTTATGAGCCTGACGGGTCGACCTGAGGGCGATGATGGCGCTGGACCGGTAAAGGTTGGCGTGGCGCTGACGGACATCCTTACAGGGCTTTACTCGACCGTGGCGATTCTGGCAGCACTGGCTCATCGGGATCACGATGGGGGTGGGCAGCACATAGATATGGCATTGCTGGATGTGCAGGTCGCCTGCCTGGCGAACCAGGCGATGAATTACCTGACGACCGGGGTGTCGCCCAAGCGCTTGGGTAATGCTCACCCGAACATCGTGCCTTATCAGGACTTTCCCACGGCCGACGGTGATTTCATCCTGACGGTGGGTAATGATGGGCAGTTCCGCAAGTTTGCCGAGGTGGCTGGGCAGCCGCAGTGGGCGGACGATCCGCGCTTCTCTACTAATAAGGTGAGGGTGGCCAATCGGGCGCAACTGATTCCGTTGATTCGTCAGGCCACGGTATTCAAGACAACGGCCGAGTGGGTGTCGCAGTTGGAGCGCGTTGGTGTGCCTTGTGGGCCGATCAATGACCTCGCTGAAGTTTTTGCGGACCCCCAAGTCAAGGCGCGTGGGTTGGCAATGGCGTTGCCGCATGCGTTGGCGGGCATGGTGCCTCAGGTTGCCAGTCCGATGCGGTTGTCCAAGACGCCTGTGGAGTACCGCAATGCACCTCCTCTTTTGGGAGAGCATACGGCCAAGGTGCTTCAGGAGGTGCTGGGGCTCGGGGTAGCGAATGTGATCGCTTTGAAGAAGGCGGGGGTGGTCTGAGCCCTTTCTTCTATATAGAAGGGATTTGCGCTCTTGATTGGTGGTTTTTTAATCAATCCTAACTAA